>JBBSAN010000137.1:0-11802 GCA_038252265.1 Chloroflexia bacterium | reverse complement strand
GGGGGCGAGACCCTCAATGTCTCAGCAAAAAAGCGCCACGGCATCACGCGGCATGGACCAACTGCTAAATACTTTCTGCTCGATGCACGCGATCACATCATCCGACGGCTGGTAGGCCAGGGCTTTCCAGACCGCGTTAATGGCTGCAGCAGCCACCACAGTAGGGTTTGTATCTGTCTGCATTCCGCGAATACTGCGAATCACCACAGCATAGGCAGGATTACCACAGGCGTGGAGCGCGTACTGCGCCCCGGCAACGGCTCCGGCTTTCCAGGTATCGTAGCCGAGAGGCGGCACACTTTCGATAGCGCCTTGCCCGGCCCAGCCTTCGCCACCCGTCTGCACGACCACAAACGGCCCCTCTGCCGTGGAGTTGAGTTCGACCTCAACGACGGCGGCAGCGGGTTTGTGGTTCTTGACTCGGACGAAGCGGCCTTCAGCGATCATCGCGGTTCTCCAGGCAGCCCGGCTGCCGGTTACTCAGCAAAGTGCAAGTGATGGAACACTGATCGGGCGAAGAAATGTTCCGCGCCAAATTGGGTGCCCCGTTGGAGGTACTCCAGGCCGTGGTCGGGAGTACCTCCCCATAACAGGCTATAGCGGGCCAGCCATTCTTCAGTCTCAGCATCGCTCAATAAATCGAGATGCAATTGCTGAAACGCAGAGAGCACGGTGCTAGGGACGCGAAAGAGCACTATCTCTAATTCAGGCAATTCATCGACTATTGCGACCAGCGAGCGACGATAATCCTCGGCCTCGGCCCGGTCAGCCCAGGCATAAACCCCTTCGCCTAATGCGGCTCTGTCCGGCTGTTGCGGCCAGGGTTCACCGGGGCCTCGGAGCCGGGCGGCATTCTCCGCGTCTTGAACGGTGAAGAACTCAACGTAGTCGCCTGCTGAAAGCGCCACTCGCGTCCGCCCTCACCTCTTAGATACTGTGTGATCCTCCCACGTACTGCGTATTGCGTAATCATCCATTACGCAATACGCGGCAGGTCTTAGACTTCTCGCTCGTCCTGCTCAAAGCCGGACAGGTTAATGTCGAGTTCCGACAGGCTGTCCAGCGTGGGATCTTCTACCAGCGGCACGGACTGCTCGTCTTCGTTCAGCACGTCCACCGATAGGCCCAGCGATTGCAGTTCTTTGACCAACACCTTGAAGGACTCGGGCACGCCCGCCTCCATGATGTTCTCGCCCTTGACGATGGCTTCGTAGGTCTTGACCCGGCCCACCACGTCATCAGACTTAACGGTCAGCATTTCCTGGAGGGTGTGCGCCGCGCCATAGGCTTCCAGCGCCCACACTTCCATTTCGCCGAAGCGCTGCCCGCCGAACTGCGCCTTGCCGCCCAGCGGCTGCTGGGTGACCAGGCTGTACGGGCCGGTAGACCGGGCGTGGATCTTATCCTCCACCAGGTGAGCCAGCTTCAGCATATAGATCTGGCCGACAGTGATCGCGTTGTCGAACGTGTCGCCGGTGCGCCCGTCTTGCAACAGCACCTTGCCATCCAGCGGCAACTTCGCCAGGTTCAACTCATGGCGGATGGCATCTTCGCTGGCCCCGTCGAATACCGGCGTCGCCACGCGATAGCCGAGCCGTTGCGCGGCCCAGCCGAGGTGGGTTTCCAGGATCTGGCCGATGTTCATGCGGTGAGGCACGCCCAGCGGGTTGAGGATGATATCGACCGGCGTGCCATCAGGCAGGAACGGCATGTCCTCCACCGGCAGCACGCGGCTGATCACCCCCTTGTTGCCGTGGCGACCGGCCATCTTGTCGCCGATGCTGATCTTGCGCTTCTGGGCAATCGAGACGCGCACCATCTGGTTCACACCAGCAGGCAGTTCGTCGCCGTTCTCGCGGCTGAACACGGTGACGTCAATGACCTTGCCGCGCACGCCGTGGGGCACGCGCAGGCTGGTATCCTTCACCTCGCGGGCCTTCTCACCAAAGATGGCGCGCAGCAGGCGCTCCTCGGCGCTCAGTTCGGTCTCGCCCTTCGGGGTGATCTTGCCGACGAGGATATCGTTGGCCGTCACTTCCGCCCCGACGAACACGATGCCGCGCTCGTCCAGGTCCTTCAGGCTTTCCTCCCCGACGTTCGGGATGTCGCGGGTGATTTCCTCTGGCCCCAGCTTGGTATCGCGGGCCTCGGTTTCATGCTTCTCAATATGGATGCTGGTGAACACATCTTCGCGCACCAGCCGTTCGCTGACCAGGATGGCGTCTTCGAAGTTGCCGCCTTCCCAGCTCATGAAGGCCACCAGGATGTTGCGGCCCAGGGCCAGTTCGCCGCGCTCGGTCGAGGAGCTATCGGCCAGGGCATCGCCCTTCTTGACCTGGGTTCCTACGACCACACTGGGGCGCTGGTTGATGCAGGTGTCCTGGTTGGAGCGCACGAACTTTTGCAGCCGGTGGATGCGGTCCTGGGTGCCGTCGGCGGGTCCGTCATAGGGGCGGATGACCACCATCGTGGCTTCTACGGCAACGACTTCGCCGTCGATCTGCGCCAGTACCACCTGGCCGCTGTCGCGGGCGGTCTGCCATTCTACCCCGGTGCCCACAATGGGCGCTTCGGGCGAGAGTAGCGGCACGGCCTGGCGCTGCATGTTCGCGCCCATCAGAGCGCGGTTGGCGTCGTCATGTTCCAGGAACGGGATCAGGGCCGTCGCCACCGACACCACCTGCTTGGGCGACACGTCCATGTAGTCCACGCGGTCAATCGGCTCGGAGCGGAAGTCTTGCTGGTAGCGCACGCTCACGCGCTCTTCCAGGAAGTGCCCGTCGTCCGCAAGCAAGGCGTTCGCCTGCACGATGACGAAGTTGTCTTCCACATCCGCCGACAGATATTCGATTTCATCGCTGACGAAGGGCCGGATCTTGACCTTGGTCAGCGGGAGGGCGTTGATCCGCGCCGCCAGCGCAGGGGTGATCTCCGTCCCGATACCCGCGATCATTTCGCCGGTCGCCGGGTCGGCGATGTTCTCGCGCAGGATGCGGGTCGCCAGCGCCTCTGCCGTGTTCTCCACCGCGTTGACCACGCGGCGGTAAGGGGTCTCGATAAAGCCGAAGTCGTTGATCCGGGCATAGGTCGCCAGCGAACCGATCAGACCGATGTTCGGGCCTTCCGGCGTTTCAATCGGGCAGATGCGGCCATAGTGGCTGTTATGCACGTCGCGCACGTCAAAACCGGCGCGGTCGCGGCTAAGACCGCCGGGACCGAGCGCGCTGAGGCGGCGCTTGTGGGTCAGTTCCGACAACGGGTTGGTCTGGTCCATGAACTGCGAAAGCTGGCTGCCGCCGAAGAACTCGCGCATGGCCGCCACCACCGGGCGGATATTAATCAGGCTGTTGGGCGCGACGCTTTCCGGGTCCTGGATGCTCATGCGCTCCTTGATCACCCGCTCCATGCGCAGCAAGCCGACGCGGAACTGGTTGGCGATCAACTCGCCCACGGCCCGCACGCGGCGATTGCCCAGGTGGTCAATATCATCGGGGCGACCCTGCTCATTGTTCAGGCGGACCATCGTCCGCACGATCTCAACCAGGTCTTCCTTGGTCAGGATGCGGGTCGCCAGGGCCACGTCGTTCTTCAGCCGCTTGTTCAGCTTGTAGCGGCCCACCTTCGCCAGGTCATAGCGGCGGGCGTTGAAGAGCAGCGAGTTGAGCAGGCCGGTGGCGTTGTCGAGCGTCGGCGGGTCGCCGGGGCGCAAGCGCTTGTACAGCTCGATGATCGCTTCTTCCTGCGTGTGGGTGTTGTCCTTGTCGATGGTCGCCCGCACGTAGTTGTGGTCGGGGTTGGTGTTCACCTCGGTGAACAACTCCTCCAACTGCTCATTGGTGGGGTAACCTATCGCCCGCAGCAAGATAGTCACCGGGATCTTCCGCTTTCGATCCACTTTGACCGATAACAGATCTTTGTTGGAGGTTTCAAATTCAAGCCACGCGCCGCGGTTCGGGATCAGCTTGGCAGCAAACATCTTGCGCCCGCTGTTCGGGTCTTCCGTGGCGGTGAAGTAGACGCCGGGCGAGCGGACCAACTGCGAGACCACGACGCGCTCGGCTCCGTTGATGATAAACGTGCCGGTTTCGGTCATGAGCGGGAAATCGCCCATGAAGATTTCCGACTCCTTGATCTCGCCGGTTTCCTTGATCACCAACTGCACGCGCACACGCAGCGGGGCGGCATAGGTCATGTCCCGCTGGCGGCACTGGAACACATCGTAGCGCGGCTCGCCAAAGTGGAATTCCCCGAAGCGGAGCTCCAGGTTCTTGCCGGTGAAGTCGGAAATGGGGTTGATTTCGTCTAACAGCTCACGCAGCCCCTCGGTGCAGAACCAGCGAAACGAGTCAAGCTGGATCTGGATGAGCAACGGCATCTGCATGACGCTTTTCAGCCGACCAAAATTGCGGCGGTCAGGAGCCATGATCTCGCCGGTGCCGATAAACGGCCCAACGGGCATCCCTCCGTCGCCGATCAGCGTGGTGGGGTCGAACGTACCGCGGGGCAACGACGCGTCGGTCGTGGCGTCTCCGTGGATGAGGACCATGTGCGCCTCCTTATCGGGGTGGGTACAGGTGACGAACGGCCAAATACAAAAGCCCTGAGACCAAAGAGTGGCTACAGGTCAGTTTAAAAATCTTGTACCAGTGTCTGTGGGACTGCCAGAGAGGTTGCCCTGAGTGGAGTATCCGTTGCTGTTGTAATCTGCGCTGGTTATCGTCTAACCTCATGGCGGAGCCGCACGCCCAATACGTCAGCTATTGTCGTGCAACTCGTCATCGAGCGCAAACTGTCCGGGCCGAGCGCCTCCCCCCGGCCTCCATGCCAAACAGCGCGATAAAACACACATCCCTTAGCCGTTCCCTCTCTCCCCGGAAGGGAGGATTAACGCGCCGTGATGTGTGTCTTATGGGTGTCTGTTGAGCATAGACAGTAGATTATTATATCAGACCATCTAGCTCCTGTCAAGAGGTTTGCCCGCGAGTTTGGGGGCAATTTCTGTGGACATCTTGTACTTAGTATACGAGCCGCTCCCTCGGTTGGATCTGTGCGTTTGGGGTATAATAGCTGTGGATGAGAAGCCAATTTCAAGCATCTCATCAACAGGAACGCGATAATGAACGAGCCAATCCCCCATTCCGACTTTCATCACAGCTATGTGGAAGCCCAAAGGGCTGACCCCCGACCCAATGCGGAGCTTATCCAGATGGCGTTGAGCGCCAAAGATGACGAAGCGTATTGGGCAGCAGTGGCGGTTCTGTGGTATCGCCCGCAGGATCAGGTAATAGCGATGAGCCAGCGACTACTCGCCAGCAGCGCGGCCAGGGAACGAGCATTAGGCGCACACATCCTATCATCAGCCGAGAGTATGTCACCTGATGAATCGCTGGCTCTTCTGTTACCTGTGCTAGAAGTAGATCAGGATGCCGAGGTGTTGGGTGCCATTGGGTTTGCCCTGGGTCAGATTGGCGATCCCAGAGCAATCGCGCCTTTGATCCAGTTGAAAGACCACCCCAACGCTCAAGCCCGCTACGGCGTAGTGCTAGGGCTCCTCCCCCACCCTGATGATCAGGCGGTCGCTATTCTGACGGAATTGAGCGCCGACCCGGATGTAAAGGTGCGGAATTGGGCCACATTCGGCCTCGGCCTCCGTGAAGACATAGACACCCCGGCGATTCGTGCCGCTCTGTGGGCGCGGGTTACAGATGAGAATGACGAGGTGCGAGCCGAGGCGCTGGAAGGGCTGGCGCTACGCAATGACCCCAATATTGTTGAACCCCTCTTGCAGGAACTGGCGTCGGTAGAAGAAGAGATGTGGCCGCCACTGTATCGGGCAGCACTTGAGGCGGGCACACGGCTGGGAGATGCTCGCCTGTACGACGCTTTAGTGCGGCTGCGAACCTTCGTGGCTGCGGACGAGATTGATGAAGAATTGGAAGCAGCGATCAAGAACAGCACGCCCGCACCCACCGCGCAGTAAGCACACCCGACCGAGGAGCCACCTATGGACGACCAGTTTATCGTCAGCACTCCCGAACATGTCGCCTTTGGCTACGAGGTGGCGGGCATCGGCTCCCGCTTCGGCGCGGCGCTGCTGGACACGACAATCATCGCCGTGCTCTACCTGTTGATCCAGGTGCTGCTGCTGACCACCAACGCGCTGAGCGACCGGGTCTTCTCCGGTGGGGCGACGGGGATCAGCGGGTTCTTCGTGCTGATCCTGACCGTGCTGGCCTTCGGCGTGCTGTGGGGCTATTACGTCTTCTTTGAGACATTGTGGAACGGGCAGACACCGGGCAAGCGCGCCGCCCGGCTACGGGTGATCCGTGAGAACGGCGGCTCCATCGGCTTCTGGGAAGCCCTGATCCGCAACCTCGTGCGGCTGATCGACTTCCTGCCCATCGCTTACGGCTTCGGCGTGGTAGCGATGTTCACCAACAGCCGCGCCCGCCGCCTGGGCGACTATGCCGCGGGCACCGTCGTCGTGCGAGAAAACGCCCCCGTCACTCTGGCCCAACTGGTGGCGCGGGGCGCGGTCGGCCAGACCACCGTCGCGGCGGACCCGACGAACCCGATCTCGCTCTATATGGACGTGCGCCGCCTCTCCCCCACCGACCTGGGCCTCGTCCGCGAACTGCTGACCCGCATCCCCACCCTGGCCCCCGACCGCGCCTGGCCCCTGCTCTGGCAGATGACCGGCCTGGTCGTCGAGCGCACTGGCTTCGCCGGACAGGTAAACGACCCCTACACCTTCCTGACCGACGTGGTGCGGGCGACTTCGGGTGGGGAGGTAAGCTGACCCCATGAAGATTTTCTATGACGCCGAAGTTGATGCTTTGTATCTGGAGTTTCGGCCCCTAGATCCGGCGATGGCAGAAGCCCGCCCATTAAACAGCGATATTATTGCTGATTATGATCCGGATGGGCAATTAGCCGGTCTGGAAATTCTGGATGCGCGCCGTGTGCTAGGGCAAGCAGAGGGTCGTATTGTGTTCGAGGTTACTACCAGTTTGGTCGCAGCCGTTCCCGCTTCTTGAAGGGAGGCTCAGGATGACCCAGACCTTTACCGCCAGCATCTGGCAAGAAGGCGATTGGTATGTCGCCCAATGCCTGGAAGTGGATGTTGCCAGCCAGGGCGCGACCGAGCAGGAGGCTCTAGACAATTTGCGCGAGGCATTAGAACTATACTTCATGCCACCCGTGGCGACAATCACTCCCCCAGCATACCAGTAGCGAAAGAGCGCGCCAGGAGCTATTCGCCCCTTTCGCGCTCTTTCGCTTCGTGCGCTTCGTCCCTTCGTGCCTTCGTGGTTCAAACCCACCCCCACTTTCCACAGCCCCAGCTTGCGAAACCCCCCCCGATCCGGTACAATTACTTGCTAACGATTATATCACGCCTCACCTATCACACAGCACGAGTCTATGCCCAAGAATAACAACCGCAACACCGCCAATACCAAAGACACCACGCAGAGCACCAACCGGCTGATGCGTGATCGCCTGGCCCAGGAGATCGGCACGATCCGCAAGGAGCGTGGCGGGCGTATCCCCGTGGCCCTCGTCTTCCCCAACACCTATTATATCGGGATGTCGAGCCTGGGCTTCCAGACGATCTACAAGCTGTTCAACGCCGACCCCGACATCGTCTGCGAGCGGACCTTCCTGCCCGACACCGACGGGCAGTTTGACATGCCCCGCAACCGGGGGCCGATTGCCCCGACCACGCTGGAGGGCGGGCGGCCCCTGCGCGATTATAATGTGGTCGCCTTCTCGATCAGCTACGAGTTGGACTACTTCAACATGATCCAGATCCTGCGGGCGGCGAATATCCCCCTGCTGGCGAAGGATCGGGACGAGAACGACCCTATCGTCATCGCCGGGGGTGCGTGCATTATCGACAACCCGGAGCCGATTGCCGATTTTCTTGACGTGGCCTTTGTCGGAGAAGGCGAGGTGCAGGTGCCGGGCTTCATCGAGGCGTTGCGGGCGCACCTGGACGACGGGCGCGAGGCGGTGCTGCGGGCCTGCGCGGTGCAGCAAGGGCTGTACGTGCCCGGCTTCTACGACGTGAGCTATCACGCCGACGGTATCTTCGCCGAGATCCACCCGAACAGCCAGCACCCGGCCCCCGACCAGGCCCTGCCGATCATCAAGGCCCGCGTGAAGAACATCCGCGCCTTCCAAACCACCTCGGTCATCCTGACCAAGAATACCGAGTTCGGCAACAGCTACCTGATCGAGACGGCGCGGGGCTGTGCGCGGGGCTGCCGCTTCTGCCTGGCGAGCTATGGCTTCATGCCGCAGCGCGAACGCAAGCTGGACGACCTGATCGAGCAATGCCGGGTCGGCCTCCAGTATCGCGACAAGATCGGGCTGATGGGGCCGTCGGTGTCCGACTACCACGCCATTGACGAACTGGTGACGGCGATCCGAGCGATGGGCGGCAAGATGTCGCTGGCCTCGATGCGCGCCGACAGCATCTCGCCCGCCATCCTCACCGCGCTGATCGGCGGCGGGGCGCGGACGATCACCTTCGCCCCCGAAGGCGGCTCGCAACGGATGCGCGACGTGATCAACAAGAACCTGACCGAGGACCAGATCCTCCAGTGCGCCGACCTGATCGGGCGCATGGGCGGGCAGGCGATCAAGATGTACTTCATGATCGGGCTGCCGGGCGAGGAGTGGGAAGACGTGGAGGCTGTCGCCAAGCTGGTACTGGACGCCCGCGAACGGCTCCACCGCCATGTGCCCGGTGGCGAGGTGCAGGGCAGCGTCACCCCCCATGTGCCCAAGAGCCACACGCCGTTCCAGTGGGCCGAACTCTACCCGCTGAACGTGATCGAGGAGCGGGCCAATTACCTGCGCAAGAACCTGCGGCAGAAGGGCGTCATCTTCAAGATCGACAGCCCCAAATGGCTGCGCGTGCAGGGCGTCCTCTCGCGGGGCGACCGTCGCCTGAGCGCCGTGCTGGCGAACCAGGAGAGCATCTCCTACTCCGACTGGCGACGGGCGTTAAGTGAGGCCGGGCTGAACGAGGATTTCTACTGCCGCGCCCGCCCACTGGACGAGGTCTTCCCCTGGTCGCACATCGAAGAAGGGGTCAGCAACCGCGCCCTGGAAATCCAGTGGCAACGGGCCACCAGCGACACCCCCGGCTACAGCAAAGGCCAGATCCTCGGCGGGGCACAGCGCCACCTGATCGAGTTCCAGCAGGCACACGAAGCAGGGATCGGGAGCAGATAATTACACGGCAGAACGAAATGTTGAAAAGACAAGGGCACGGTACGTAACCGCGCCCTTATTTTTTCCGTAGCCGATACACCGTGAACGACCCACTGGTCGTCCGATTATTGTTGGGAGCAGACTGAACTTCCAAATGATAGTCCGCAAACAGAGTTGTCTGAGTATCGAACCAGGGCGTGTTGAACAACGGTCCCCCGTCCAATGTCAGACGGAGATTTGTTACGCGTTGACCTTTCTCATACTCATTGAGAAAGTCCGTAGGTGCAGTACCCCTGAAGCTCCAGGCATTACGTGTGGCCCAATCGTCATAGAAACTCTGCACCTGTTTGGGGGTGTCGTTGGTATCGAAGGAAACACGGGCGGCTGCATCATAGAGTCCCATTGGACTCTTCGAAAAGAGTTCAGGATAGAAGCCCTGGAGTCCGTGGAGCGTGTTTGTGCGGGTCACGTTGAGCGCGCCGGGATACAAGGGGACTGTCTGAATGACAGTGACAGGGCTTGCGACAGAAGGGCTGAAGGAGCTTACCAGGACCCCTACGCCACACGCACAAAGCAAACACACCAGACCGAGTATCAGCACTTTATGACGAGTCGAGATTCGCACAACCCACCTCGTGGTGATCTCTACGGAAGTTGCTCCCCGGTGGGCCGCTGCTTCTCGCGGGTCAGGGGATAGCGGGTCTGGTACACGCTGGGCAGCGGCGGACTGCTGTACTGGTCGCGGAAGATGGCGGCGGCAGGCTTGGGCGAGCCGTCGAAGTGGAACAGGCCGAAGTTCTCCTCGATACTATCGCCCTTAAAGCCGGTGGTGATCCCTGCCGGGAAGTCGAATAGCGTGTACTGCGCCACCCCGGCGATGTGCTGCTCTCCGGCGATCCGCAGCATCTCGGTATAGAGATAGTTCTGCGTCTTCTCGTCATAGGTGGCGGCGGGGATCGACAGCTTGGTTGGCCCGCTCGGCCAGCCCATTTCGCCCAGGAAGATCGGCTTGCCGGTGTGTGCCCGGATAGCGGCGATCTGCGCGGGCAGCGCGCCGGGGTCGTAGCTGTGGAAGCTGACAAAGTCGCTCGAATCCAGCAGGGTGAGGCCGCCCGGCCCCAGCTTCCACAGGCTGTCCACGTTGCCCACGCCGATGGTGACTGGATGGCGGGGGTCCAGCGCCTTGATCAGCGCCGCTGTCCCTTGCGCCCAGGCGATCACCTTGTCCGACCCACCTTCCGTCCAGGTCTGGTAGTTATCCGGCTCGTTATGCAGTTCCCAGCCCAGCACGCGGTCGTCGTTCACGAACGGGGGGATGAGGCCCTGCACGTAGGTGTTCTGGATGCGAGCGGCTTTCTCGCCGGGCTGGGGGAAATTGTCGCTCCAGTCGAACAGGGAGAAGATAACTTTCATGCCGTTTGCGGCGGCGATCTGGAGCAACTGCTGCATCTCGTTGACGATCCAGGGGCTGATCGCCCCATGCGTACAGTCGGGATCCTCAAACGTCTTGCAGTCCCACAGCACACGGGCCGCGCCCGGATTGTCGAAGGGCAAGCCCACCCGGATCGTGTTCACCCCCAGCTCTTTGGCTTTGCCCAGTTCCATCGCCGTCTGCGGGCCGTCCCAATCGGCCCAGCTATCGGCAAACGGCGAGTCGTGCTTCCACCAGTTGGTGCCTTTGAGCGTCACCGGGGACCCGGCGTAGAGAAGCTGGTCGCCAGAGAGGGTGACAAACCCCGCGCCTGGCGGGAGGGGCGTGCGCGTGGGCGCGGGGGTGCCCGGCGTCGTGGATGGCAAATCGGCCCCGTAGCGCCAGCGGTAATAGTGCGCGCCGACATTGCCCATCTGCACCTGCCAGGCGGGATCGCTGGTGGGCAGGTAGGTCAGCACCCGGCGCTGGTAAAGCTGGATCAGCACCCGCTGCGGCTTGCCCGCCACGCGCACCACCGCCCAGTATGGCTCGGCTATCGGGTAGCCCAGCACGTAGACCCAATCGAACAACGGGGCCTGGGTCACCTTCTCACCGTCCAGCACCGGCCCGGTGGTGTTCATGTAGCGCCAGAAGACATCGGGGATGTTGTGGCCGGTTTCGGGCACGTAGGTCTGGTAACGCACATCGGCCTGCGGCCCGGCGCTGATCGCGCCCGCCCGGTTGATTGTGTCGGTCACCGGGGCGCCGGTGCGGTCGGCAGCCTTGCGCGCCGGGCCACCGGGCAGCGAGGCCACCGCAGCAAAGCTACGGTAGACCGGCGAGAGCGGATCGCCCGCGCCGGGCGGGTCGGGATCGCCCGCCACCGGGATCTCTGCCGGGGCCTGCTGGAGGGTGTCATGGTCGCCTGTCCCTACCCGCCCGCTGACCAGTTCCACCACCAGCAAGCCAGTGGTCACATCCCATGGTCCGCCCGGCGTGGCCGCAGGGTTGACCTCCATCCGCGCCTTGTCGAAATACTGCACGGTGCGCAGGCCACCGGGGGCTTCTTTGTACGGCTCGGTGCGGGGCGGGCCCGGGCCCCGCCCCCCCCCCCACCCCCCGGCGGACAAAACCAGCCCAACCCCACCGGGGGGGCGCGCCCCCCCACG
>JBBSAN010000136.1:0-11830 GCA_038252265.1 Chloroflexia bacterium | reverse complement strand
GTATGGTATAGTGTAGGGGTATATAGCGAAGGACCGCAGGGGTTGAGGGCCGGGGAATAGCGCAGAGGGGAAAGCGAGGCAGACTATGGCAGGCAACAGGGAGCAGCAGCCACCCCCGCCGGCATCAGACATGACCCGGCCCGCCAGCGACAGCCAGCCGCCCTCCCACTGGGGCGACCTGGATAGCGATTATAGGCAGCGCGGGGAGGACAGCCCGCAGGACCCGACGATGCCGCAATCCGGCTTTAGCTGGCGCTTTATCAAGACCGGCGAGCCGCCCGACGATCCTCGCGTGCGGTTTGCGATGCCGGTGCTTATCCTGTGGGTGATGCTGTCGGGTTTTCTGCGCGGCTTCGTGCCCTGGCTGGGGCTGGGGTTTGCGCTGGCGATCTATGCGGTGTCGGCCCGCAAGGGCTTCCGGCGCTACGGGCTGGCCGGGCGCGGCTGGGTGCTGGCGGCGATGGGGGCCGGGCAAATGCTGGTGAGCATCGCCATGGCCGTCAATCTCGCCGCGCTCTGGCCGGTGGTCGGGGTGTACTGGGCGGGCGTGTTTATCGCCTGGGCGGTGGTGGAATTGCGCGGGGTGGGCCGCATGTGGGAGCGCTGAGGCGTAAGTCATCCGTGATCAGTTTGTGGGTAGCAGGGGCTACCCTCTTTTTTGGGGCAACGATCTTGCTGTTGAGCAAAGGACTATGGCAGAAAACACGACCAACCTGTACTTGATTGTCGGCCTGGGGAACCCCGGCCAGCAATATGCACGCACCCGCCACAACGTGGGCTGGGAGGCGCTGGACGCCCTGGCGAAGCGCCACGGCCTGCAATTCCGCACCAAGCAGGCCAAGGCCGACATCGCGCGCGGCAACATCGAGGGCCGCCCGGTCATCCTGGCAAAGCCGCAGACGTTCATGAACCTCAGCGGGCAGGCGGTGCGCGGGCTGATCCAGTTCTACAAGCTGCCGTTGACCCAGGTGCTGATCATCCACGACGAGCTGGATCTGCCGTTGGGCACGATCCGGCTGCGCGAGCGGGGGTCGGCGGCGGGGCACAACGGCCTGACCTCGATCATCCAGCAGTTGGGCACGCCCAACGTCCCCCGGCTGCGCATCGGCATCGAGCGGCCCCCCGTCCCCGGCGATCAGGTCAACTGGGTGCTGGGCCACTTCAGCGCCGCCGAGCGCGCCGAACTGGCCCCGGCCATCGAGGCCGCCGCCGATGCCGCCGAAACCTGGCTGCGCGAGGGGATCGCCCCGGCGATGAACCGCTTTAATGGGGGGCAGGGGTCGGGGGTCAGGGGTCAGGATCCGGGGGTGCGGGCATTGGGGCGAGAAGCAGGCGGGAACGACCTACCCACTCGTGTGCCCGATCCAAAATCCAAAATCCAAAATCCAAAATCCCCCCTCTCCGGCCTGGGCGCACAAATCGCCGGGTTGCAGACGCGGTTGGGAAGCCGCCCCGCGCCTGAACCCCCTGCCCCGCTGGCGGAGGAGCCGGAGTAGATGGCGCAGTGGGTGTTTGTGCATGGAGCCGGGGCCAGCCATGAGTTCTGGCTGGGGCAGCACGACATGTTTCCCCAGGCCCTATGGCTCGATCTCCCCGGCCACGGCCCATTCCCCCGCACCCACGGCCCGCCGCCGCCCGACCTCAATCCGCCCCTCCCGGCTATTTCTATTGACGCCTATGCCGACTGGATTGCCGGGCAGGCCGCGGTCGCAGGCTGGCAAGAGGTGGTGCTGGTGGGGCACTCGATGGGCGGGGCGATTGCGCTGGCCCTGGCCCTGCGGCATCCGGCCTGGCTCCGGGGCTTGGTGCTGGCGAGCACGGGAGCGCGGCTGCGGGTGGCTCCCGAAACACTGGCGCTGATCGCCACCGACTACCCAGCAGCAGTGGAGTGGATCGTGGCGAACACGTTCGGCCCCCAGGCGCAACCCTACCGCCGCGAAGGTGCCCGCCGCCTCCTTGCGCGGATGCCGCCCGCCGTCACGCTGGGCGATTACCAGGCGTGCGACGCCTTCGACATGCGCGCCGCCCTGGAGGCCGGGGCACTGACCCTGCCCACGCTGGTCATCTGCGGCATCGAGGATGCGACCACGCCCCCCCGCTACAGCGAGTACCTGGCCGTCCACATTCCCCACGCCACCCTGGCCTGGGTCGGCAACGCCGGGCACCGCGCCCCGCTGGAGCAAGCGCCGTCGTGGAACGCGGCAGTGCAGGCCTGGGCGGCGCAGCATGCGTGATGCGTGAGGCGTGATGCGTGATGCGTGATGCGTGATGCGTAATTCCGATGCTCGCCCTGATCCCTCGCAACTCGCAACTCGCAACTCGCAACTCGCAACTCGTCCCCCGTTTTAATCTGATTCTAATGTTGGGTTAAGCCGGGGTTAATAGTGGGGTGCGATAATAATCATGCAGCGACGAGGGACAGACGGGCAGAAACAAAGAGCCTGGCAAACGTGGCCGCAATTGCCAGCGCTCCATTCCCACCGCCGCTGATCGCTATCATTCGCCTCCTGCTCTTACGGGCAGGAGGTTTTTTATTGTGCTAGGGGTTGGGGGCGAGGTATGAAGTTTGAGGTTTGAGGTATGAAGTTTGAGGTACTGACACAAAACTTCAAACTTCATACCTCAAACCTCATACCTCATTTCGGCGGCAGGGTAACGGTGTCGCCTGTCTTGATACCGTGGGCGGTGAAGAAGCCTTTGTTCATTTCGAGGGCGTACCAGTAGGGGGCGCGGGGGGTGTGGAGGGTGTCGGACTGCGCCTCCATTTCCTGAATGTCCACGATCACGCCGTCGCGGGTGAACCAGGCGATGCTGAGCGGGATCAGCGTATCGTGCATCCAGAAGCTGGTCTGTACCTCGCTGGCGAAGTCGAAGAGCATCCCCTGGTCGGCGGGCATCGTCTGGCGGTCCATCAGCCCGCGCTGGTGCTCCTCCGGCGTGTCAGCGATCTCGACATAGACGACTACATCGCCCCCGGCGGCGGGTTTGATGTGCAACACGGGCAAGGTGCTGCCCGGCACCGGCGAGGGGTTGATAACCGGGGTGACACTACTCTGGCCGTCCAGCGGGGGCAGCGGCGGGGTACACGCCGCCAACAGCCCCAGGGCCAGGACCAGGGTCGCGCCCAGCACAACCCCGGCGCGGTTCCGGCGCAGGCGGGCGATCATTCCAAATTTCATGCGGGTAACGGCTCCTCTCTGAAGAGGGTGATAGACGGGTCAGGCCAGCAGTTGCACGAAGCGTTCCACAACGCGGGATAGGGCTTACCGGACGTGGGGGAAGTGTTGCGTGTCGTGCTCAGGAGCCGCTGCGGGCAACGCAGGCAAGCGCAGGGTATCGCCGGAACCCGGCGGGGGCGCAGCAACAGGCGCGACCGGAGACCGACCCGGCTTGTGAATGATCTCCTGCCGGAACCGCTCGACCAACTGGTGCGCATCAGCCTCACCCCCGGCAGGGACGGGCACCCGTACCTCGTAGATGGTGCTCCTGCGGAGCATGTCGGCCAAGCGAAAAGTAAGAACAGCCGGATGTTCGCCGCGCAGGTAAACCCCATTAAGCACACGGTCGGCCCGCATCAGCGGCGTACCTTCACCTACCTGCCACAGCCATAGAGGGGTAATAGCAATCTCACGAGGGCCTTGCTGCCGCAGGGTGTACAGCCGTTTGGCTTTAGCATAGGGGCCGCACAGCCAGAATATCCAGTTCGCGCCAAGCCCCACCCCCAGCACCCAGGTGAGCAGCAAGAGGAACGGCCAGGAGGTAGCAAAGCTGCCGGTCAGGAAAAGTATAAACATGACCGCTGCCAGGAACCCCCAGACGGCCAACTCAACGAGTTGCCAGCGGCGATATATGTGCCGGGTGCGCGCCCAATCAGCGGCGCGCCAGCGCTGCCACTCCTCTTCCGTATAGTGCCAGTCGACCCACCACTCTGGTTGAGCAGCGTGAGCCTGCCGGGCGCGTTCGTAGGTTGAATTGGCAAGGAAGTCCAGCATAGACCACCGTGGCTGCCTTCTATAAACGGGACGGTTGCCACACGAGTTGCTATTAGGATCTACGCAATAGGTGAACGCGACGTGTCAGCCATCCCGGCCAACCTGCCCCACCCCTACTTCTTCCAGTAATCCCCGATCGCCGCGTCGGCCACGACGGGGACGTGGCGGAGGATCTGCTCCCCGGCGCGGATCATCTGGAATTCGACAATGTCCTTGACCTCTTCGGCGATGGCCTCGGCGGCTTCGACCACGATTTCGTCGTGGACGGTGTTGACCACGCGGGCATCGCGGCCCTGGAGCGCCTCGCGCAGGTAGACGAGGGCGATCTTGGTCATGTCAGCGTTGCCGCCCTGGATGGGGCTGTTCTTGGCCTGGCGCTCGATGCTGGCGATCTTGGAGCGGTAGTCGGGGTCGCTCGTCTCCGGCACGTCGTAATAGCGCTTGCGGCCCAGCAAGGTCGCCGTGTAGCCCTTGGTCACGCCCTGGCGGGCGGCTCCCTCCAGCCACTTCTGCACGCCGCGATAGGCCTTGAAATAGGTCTCGATCAGCGCCCGCGCTTCGTCGGGCGACACGCCCAGTTGCAGCGCCAGCGAGCCGGGGCCGCGCCCGTAGGCCAGCCCGAAGTTGATCGACTTGGCCGCCGACCGCTGCGCCTTGCTCACCTGGTCCAGCGGCACGTTGAACATCTGGCTGGCGGTGACGGCGTGGAGGTCGCCGCCGGAGACGAAGGCACTGACAAAGCCAGGGTCCTCGCTAAGTTCAGCCAGAATGCGAAGCTCCGCCTGGCTATAGTCACAGGTAATCAACTTATAGCCTGGTGCAGCAACAAAGCAGGAGCGGAAGTCGGATGTGGCCGGGATCTGCTGGACGTTGGGCTTGGTGCAGGAGAAGCGCCCGGTATCGGCCCCGTACTGCTGGAAGTCGGGATGGATGCGACCGGTGGCCGGGTTGATCAGGGCCAGGATGTGTTCGCCAAACGAACTGAGCGTCTTTTCGTGCGTGCGGTATTCGAGCAGCTTGGCAACCGCCGGGTGCGCCGCCTGCACCTTGGTCAGGCTGGCTTCGCTGGTATCCTCCAACTCCACCCCGAGGCGGCGGAAGACTTCCATCAATTGCTGGTTGCTGTTCAGATTGATCGAGGAGACGCCGAACATGGTCCGCTGCGGGGTCACCACTTCGAGCATGGCGCACAGTTCGGCGGCGGCCTGGTCGCGCTGCACGGCGACGCCGACCAGAATCTGCCGCCAGCGGTCCACATTCACCTGCACCCCGGCCAGTTCCATGTCGCCCACGGCGGCCACGCACTGGAACTCCAACTGGGCGACCTTCTCCAGCTTCTCTTTGCGCAGCAGCACGGTCTGCTGCCGCCAGATGCCGAACAGCACCGCCGCATCCCGCGCGGCATAGAGCAACTGCGCCGGTTCCAGATACTGGTCACCCACCGCGCCGATAAAGTTCTTGCGCGCCGTCTTGTCCATCGTGACGCCGAGGTAGCGCTGCGAGATCGCCCGCAGGCTGTTCTCACGAGTGCGCCCCGCCGTCAGCAAGCGTTCGGCCAGCATCGTGTCGTAGATGTTGCACAGTTCGATCCCGGCCAGGTGCTTGAGCATCTGGTACTCGAACTTGGCGTTCTGGATCAGCTTGAGGATACGCGGACTCTCGAACAGCGGCTTGAGTGGCAGCGGGTTGACGCGGGGCACGTCCACGACGTAGACCTTCTGCGGCGTGGCGACCTGGATCAGCAGGAGCTTCACACTGTAGGGGTCGAGGCCGGTCGTCTCGGTGTCCAGCGCCAGGGTCGGTTCGGCGGCCAGCAGGTCGGCTACTTCGGCCAGGCGACCCGCGTCCTGGATCAGCTCGTACTCGACCCCGGTCAGCCCTTCGTTCGCGGCCCCGGTGATTTCCCCGCCGATAGACGTGGCGTCGGACGTTTCCCCGGTGAACATGACCGCCGGGGTCGGGGGCAGGATCGGGGTGACCGGCGGCGGTGCGCTGGCCGGAGACGGCGCAGGACGGGCGCTGCGGCTCGCAGTTCGCCCATTGGCCCCACTACGCCCGTTATCGCCGGTGGTGCGCTCACGGGCACCGCTCTGCTCCTGCTGGTAATCGGCCCACAGGGTGAGGCCGTAGCGGTCGGACAGCGGCACCCAGTCGCGGGCTGCCGGTCCCAGGCCGCCGGGGCGGGTGTCGCGGTCGAGCAGCAAGGTCAGCCAGGCCGTGCCGCCCACGGCATCCTCTGGCTCCGGGCAGATCGGGCAGCGGCCCAGGTCGGCCAGGTAGTGCTGCCCGCACAGGCGACAAGTCCGGTAGCGGTGAGCCACCCCCCGCTCCGGGATCTCGCTCGCGCAGGCGGCGCACCAGACATGCACGCCGTTGCCGCCCGGCACATGCTCAGGCAGGGGGGTCCATTGATGGCAGAGAGTACAGAGGGTATCCATAGGGCGTGGCTCGTGGTTCGTGATTAGTGGTTGGTGGTTAGTGATCCGTGGTTCGTGGTTCGTGGCTCGTGACGAGTAGTTGGTGGTTGGTGGATGGTTTCACACCTAAATACATACCGGCTAATCTATGCCTAATTGGTGCAGTACTTCCTGCTTTGTACCTTCGTAAAAGTACCATTCTTTTCCAACACGTAAGAGCCAGCCCGGTTGGTCTGACCTGCCCTTGATCGAACCTGTCTCATAGGCCACTTCATCAACCTGGGGGAAATGCTTGAATACTGTGGCAGCTAATGTTTTACCCCGCAGTGTGGAATCTTGACGATTCCATCTACCCTGACAGATTTCGTTTCGCGGAGCTGATGTGTCAAAACCACCACAGCCTTGACACTCCCAATCCTGTGGTACTCTATATTCATAGATCTCAGCGTTATAAATTAATGTCGTGGAAGCAGCTCCATCAACCCTGATCTGATCTCCTATAGCAACAAGGCAACCGATGTTCAACATGCGCTTTCCGCAAATGGGACAGAGCTTAATAGAAACATCTTCCGCTACCTGGGTCAGTCGCCGTTTCCAATCCAGTAATTCTTCCCTGCGCTGTGCTATTTTAAGCAGTTGGCTATCAATGGCTTCCTGAATTTCTTTGACAGTAAGCTCATAGTAGAAGCTAGGAGTAGCTCTGCTCATTGACTCCTTATCCCTCTCTTAAAGCTGGCCGATAGGAATCTATAATCTCTAACCTCTAACCTCTAACCACCCGTTACTGACCACTGACCACTGACTACTGACTACTGACCACTAATCTGCGCCAGCAGGTCTCGCGCCGGGGCATAGTTGGTGTCGTCGCTGAGGGCCTGTTGCAGCTCGGTTTTGGCTTCGGCGTCGCGGCCCAGGGCGTGGAGGGCGTAGGCGCGCTCATAGCGCATCTCGGCATAGACTTTGGCCGAGGCGATGGCCCCGTCCGCCGCCGTGATCGCGCTCTGGTAGCGCCCGGCCTGGTTCAGCGCCGTCACCGGCCACCACTGGTACCACAAGACCCGCTTGGTCACACCACCCAGCGCCACCGCCTTGTCATAGCTGCGGACGGCATCGGCCCAGAGGCCCAGGCCATACTGGCTGTGGCCCAGCGCCATCCACCAGGCCGAGTCGCTGGGGCTGCTTGCCAGCGCCTTGACGGCGGCATCGCGGGCGTGGGTGTACATGGTCGTCGTGTCCCAATCGCTGCCCAGGATCGCCTTGACGGTCGCCTCCTGATCGGGCCGCCAGACCGGCACGTAGCGATGATTGAACCCCCGTGACCACCGCTCGAACGAGACATACCCGACATTGTAGGTCTGGGCATAATAAGAGTCACCGGTGATGAAGATGCTCTTGGCCTGATCGTAACCGCGCACCAGCCGGAAGTGCGAAATATCGTCGCCATCGTGGAGCAGTTGCTCGACAATGACCGGGATCCCCGCCGCGATCAGGCGGCGCAGGCGCAGATTATCGGCCCCGACCATGACTTTGGAGCGCAGCCCGTTGTTCGCCAGGTAGGCGGCGATCTCGGTGGCATCCACGTTCTTGTCGCCCTTGTTCGGGCGCATCGCGTCGGCCACGCGGTCCTGGCTGGTCTCGATGCCGAACATGCTCATGACCATCATCGTGGTACACGGCCCGCAGTTGTTCAGGTGCTGGTATTCAAACACGGGCAGCGGCAACAGCTTCGACGCAGGCAACCCATCGGGCGCAACCGTGGGACGCGCCGTAGGCCGGGGCGTGGGCGAGCGGCGGGCGGGGACGCGAGTGGGAGTGCGCGCCAGTGCGTCGCCGGTATCCGGCGGGGCGGCGCTGTTGTCCGCCTGGACCGACGGATCGGCGGCCTGTGCCGACGGGTCGGCGGACTGGATATCGGCGGGCGGCTCCGCGGTCGAGAAGTCCCCGCCGCCCGCCTGCGTGCTCGGGTCGCCGGTCGGCACGGCAAGGGGCAAATCGCCGGTTATTGTGCCGTCAGCGGCCCCCTGCCCTTCCGGCGCAGCGGTGGGAAACAGGTACAGCGGAGGCACGCCCTCAGAGATAACCGGTGGATCTAGCGCCACCGGCGGCTCGGTCGGCGTGTCAGTCGCCGTCGGCGGCAGCGGCGTGTCGGTCGGCACGGTGGTGGCCGTGGGCGGGACCGCCGTATCGGTCGGGAGTGGCGTTGCCGTCGGCGGCACTGGCGTGCTGGTTGGCAACGGGGTGCTGGTCGGGAGCGGGGTCGCCGTCGGCGGGTCGAACGCCTGGACCAGACCCGCAGGGCCGCAACCACTCAGGACGACCACCAGGCACAGCAGCAAGACCAGGGGGGCAAGACGACGCAGGGTATTGATCAACATGAGTTCCTCTGGGCTGTGTCCCACGCCACCCCTTACGGTGACGGTGCGATGCACGATCTGGTACGCGGCGCTAAGAATTAGGTACAGCGCACCGGGCCTGCGGTCGGGTGCTTTCCAATTATACCCGATGCACCGGCAAAAGCCAACTGCTTAGAACTGTTGTTCTTATAGAGTTATGTCAAGTAGATATCAGGAGCCGCCCTGCTCGCCCAGCAGATCCAGGGCCTTTCGCAGCAGGGCAGTGTTGGCGGGGAACGCGCTGGCGGTCACCGCCTCGGTGGCGGGAAGCCAGCGTGCGTCGGTCACCTCCTCCAGTTGCGGACGCAGGGCGACCGTTTCGGCAGCTACCAGATAAAAGTGAACCGTTTTGTTGACCACGCCACCACTGCGCCGGTAAACGTAGTGGCTATCGCCCAGCACCGCCTCGATCCGCCCGATCACGCCGGTTTCTTCGGCAATCTCGCGCAGGGCTGCCGCTTCGGGCAGTTCGTCACGTTGAACCAACCCTTTGGGAAAGCTCCAGCGCCGTTGCCGGTCAGCAATCATCAGGATCAATAGCGTCTCACCATCTCGCTGGTACACAACGCCACCGGCAGAAACTTCGGTCCAGGTCATAGGATACCTCGTCTACACAGGCTGCCGAGGGCCACAGCAGCGGTGATGAGCGTTATCCCCTACCCTACCCACGCGGCACCGGGCATTGTTTTCCACAAATTGTGTAAACTTTGGGGATATGGGGATAACTTGGGGATTTCCAGGGGGTATATAGCCCCCGATTATCCGTTCAGCCGCGGATCAGGCGGATCGCCGTGGTGGCCGCCGCCGCTACGGTGGTGCCCGCAATGGCGCGACGGTCGCGGCGCAGGGCAGCCAGGGGCTTGAGCGCCTGGGGATCCCGCAGCCAGCCCAGTCCCACTGCTGCATAGTAGCGGGAGAGGGGATCAGTGGCGGCCAACGCAGCCAGGAAGACGGGCAGGGCACCGGGCGCAGCCAACGTCGCCAGCGCCGCCAGGACTGCCTGCCGCACCCCCAGGTCTTCATCGCTGGCGACCTGCAAGAGGGCAGGCACGGCGTAATGGTCGCCCAGTTGGCCGAGCGCCTCGACCGCCGCCCGGCGCACGGCGGCCTCGTCGTCCACCAGCACCGGCAGGAGCGCGGCTACGCTGACCGGGTTGTGCAGCCGGGCCAATGATTGCGCTGCCGCTGTGCGTACCGTGGGCGCGACATCATGAAGCAACGGCTCCAGCCAGGCGCGGGTGGAGCGGATCCCCAGCATCCCCAGCAGAACCACCCCGGCGACCCGCACATCGGGATCGGGATCACGCAATAGCAGCGCGAGGCCGGGCCGGGCCAGTTCAAACCGGCCCGCATCCCCACCGATAAGCTGGCACAGTGTTTGCCGCACGGTAAGCTGGACGCTGGGCACCGGATCGGGTAGGGCGGCAACAAGAGCGGGAATGGTTTCGGGGAGCGCGATGGTGCCGAGGATGTGCGCGGCCTCTTGCCGTGCGGCAGGGGTAGGGGCAGCCAGGGTCGCTACCAGCCGGTCGATCAGCGCGGCTTTCCAGGCAGCAAAGGCGGGGCCGTCATCAAAGACGAGGATTGTCGGCGGGACCAGGGCGTGTGTGCTGAGGGTATGCAGGGCGTGAGCGGCGTTCCATTGGACGAGCGGCGAGGGGTCTTTGAGGGCGGCGATCAGCAGGGGAATGGCCCGATCATCACCCACGCGGCCCAGCCCTTCGGCGGCCTGGGCGCGTAACGGCGGGGCACCAGACTGGAGGTAGGCCATCAGTCGCCCGCGCAGGGCATGGCGTTGGGCGGGGGCACCGGTGGGCAGCGCGGCTAACTCGGCCTGCAATTCCGCCACGGTAGGGACGGTCCCGACGGGATCGGGCGAGGCCCCCGATCCCGCCGGGGATGGTTTACGCCGGTTCATCGGGCTGGGTGACCAGTTCAAGGGCCTGCTCCATCC
This sequence comes from Chloroflexia bacterium, assembly GCA_038252265.1. GTDB lineage: Bacteria > Chloroflexota > Chloroflexia > QHBQ01 > JAICKM01 > JBBSAN01. Next base: position 1,074 of record JBBSAN010000136.1, on the reverse strand, counting down.
AGCTTTGCAGTTCGGCGTCGGTTACGCGGGGGAACGCGACAGCCAGGGTATCAATCGGGGTGCCCAGCAGTGCGCCGAAGGTGGTGATGCCCATTTCCGCCAGCTTTTCGGCGTATTTAGGACCGATCCCTCGAATCGCCATCACATTATCCCCGGCCCCCTCAGGCGTGGGAGCGTCGCTATCGAGCAGCATCTCCTGCTTCTCGGCGGTGTCTGCCGTTGCATCCGCGTCTTCCAATGCCTCTGTCTCGGCAGGGGCGTCTTCAACCGCAGCTATAGGCGCTTCGGCGGGCGCATCATCCGTAGCGGGGGCGTCCGCCGCTGCGTCTGTCTGCGCGTCGGCGGGCGTGTCACCCGCAACGGGGGCGGCCGCTACGGTTTCGGTGGACGCATCGGCGGCTTCGGGTGTGGACGCTTCCGCGCCGGGCACGTCGGCGGGCGGCTCCTCCGGTGCAACCGGTTCGGTCGGTGCCATTTCGGGGGCACTTGCCACAGCCGGGATCGCGTCGGGGGCCGCCCCGTTACCGTCCAGGCTGCCGGGGGCCAGCACATCCTGGGCAGTTACCTCGAATTCCAGCGGGATTTCTTCCTCTAATTCTTCTTCCAGCAAATCCTCATTGGACCGGTTCCAAAACCAGACCAGCAGCGCACCCACGAGCGCCGCAGTAGCGAAACGAACAAACCAACGAAACATAATTTCCCCCCATCCAGTCAAGTGGGCCGGGCGCATATGCGCAAATGCGACACCCCTTGATAGAGCGTCGCACCAACCACGCGGCGGCATTAACCGGTTTAAGCAAGTTTCACACCACAGAATGTTTCACGTGAAACACAGAGCACGGATGTGTCATATAGCATGAGCGCCAGGAAAGTGTAGAATATTCCTCAAACCAGAGATATTCGCACTAGCCCCCAACATGAAACAAGGGGCACATCGTGTGTATCGCCGTTGTGCCCTTTGCCCCAGGGAAGCAGATCCCAAACGCCAGGATAGTTTGGGACCTGCTTCCCTGTTCCGGCTGCGGATGTTTCACGTGAAACACTCGTGACGGGAGATGTTTCACGTGAAACATC
>JBBSAN010000135.1:0-11842 GCA_038252265.1 Chloroflexia bacterium | reverse complement strand
TGGCACGCGGCCAGTTGCGTCGCGGGCCACAGCTTCACCCCCTCGGTGACGACCCGGGCTTCGAGCCAAGGCTCGATCTTCAGCCGGCCCTCGGCCCACAGCCGGTGACTTACCTGGTCCTGCTCGGCCTGGCTGAGCTGGCGGAACCAGGCCGGGTTGTCGGCAAGCGTCTCCATAAGCGGCGGGACCCATGACCAATCGGCGGCGGCAAAGGCTGGTGCCGGGTGACGGTGCGACACATGCACGGCGGCGGCACCCGCCTCATGCAGCAGCGCCGCCCACTCGTAGGCGCCCTGCCGGCCCCCGAGAATCAGGCAGCGTTTGCCGCGCAGCCCCGCGAAATCGACCATCTCGCACGAGTGGGCGAAGCGCCCCGCTGGCAGCAGCGCGGCCAGCTCGCTGGGCACGTGGCAGAAGTAGCGGAAACCCACGGCCAGCAGCACATGGCGGGCGACGATGGTGCTGCCGTCGTCCAGCGTGGCACGAAAGCGGGATTCGCCGTCGGCGTGATAGTCGAGCGTGTGCACGTAGCGCTCGATCGGCCTGATCTGCTTGCGCTCCTGAAACCACTGCCCGTAGGCCAGGTAGAAGTCGCGTGATAGCGGTTCCACATCGGCAGGGGTCAGGCCCTGCTCGGCGAGGAAGCGCTCGATCGTCTCGCTGCCAGCGACATCCAGGTGCCAGTCGCTGGCCGAGCGCAGGATCATCCCGGCGGGCATGTGGTTCTTCCAGAACTCCAGCGGCTTGCCGACAACCAGATGCTCGATCCCCAGGTCGGCGGCGTGCGCGGCCATCGCCAGGCCGAACGGCCCGGCGCCCACGATCAACAGGTTCGTCTTTTCGGCCATGCCAGTCTCCCCCAGTCCGATTGAATCGATCAGGCGACCATCTCGACGGCGACGGCCACCGCCTCGCCCCCACCGAGGCAGAGACAGGCCAGGCCGCGCCGCAGCCCGCGCTCGCGTAGCGCATAGAGCAGGGTGACGAGGATCCGCGCGCCGGTGGCACCGAGCGGGTGGCCGAGGGCGATAGCACCGCCGTGGACGTTGACTTTCTCCCAGTCCCAGCCCGCCGATTCCAGCGCGCAGCCGTTGGCGAGGATCTGCGCGGCGAAGGCTTCGTTGACCTCCAGCAAATCCACCTCACGCAGCGTCCAGCCCACCCGGTCGAGCAATCGCGGGATCGCCAGCGCTGGCGCATCGAAGATATACTCCGGATCGAGGGCCGCCTGGGCGTAGCCCACCACCCGCGCCAGGGGGGTGGCCCCCAGCGCTTGCACCCGGGCACCACTGGCGATCACCAGCGCGGCGGCGGCATCGTTCAGGCCGGGGGCGTTGCCCGCCGTCACCCGGCCATCGGCTCGGAAGGCCGGAGCGAGGCGCGCCAGCGCGTCCAACGACGTATCGCGGCGCGGTGCCTCGTCCAGCGCCACGGTGGTCACCGCGCCCTGGCGTCCGGGCACGGCGATGGGGACGATCTCGGCGGCGAACCTCCCGCCATCCTGGGCGGCGAGGGCCTTCGCGTGGCTGGCGAGCGCGTAGCGGTCCATCGCGGCGCGGCTGATGCCATACTTGTCGGCGATCAACTCGGCGGCGTGCCCCATCGCCCAGTCGGCGAAGGCGCACCACAGGCCGTCGACCAGCAGCGCATCGCGCAGTTGCACATGGCCGTAGCGCAACTGGTTGCGGCGCCCGTCCACCAGGTGTGGCGCATTGCTCATGCTCTCCACGCCGCCAGCGACAAACAGGTCGCCGTCGCCGGCCCGAATGGCCTGCGCGGCCAGGGCCACGGCTTTGAGGCTGGCCCCGCATACTTTGTTGATCGTGGTCGCCCCGACGCTGCTGGGCAGCCCGGCGTGGATCGCCGTCTGGCGGGCAATGTTCTGGCCCAGGCCCGCCGAGACGACGTTCCCCATATAGACCTCGTCCACCGCCGCCAGATCGGGCAGGCTGGCCCGCTCCACGGCAGCGCGGACAACGGCGGCCCCCAGCGCCGCAGCGGGCACCGCCGCCAGCGCCCCTTGCAGCCGGCCGATCGGTGTGCGCGCCGCGCTGAGAATGTAGACCTGGCGCGCCTCGGCAGTCATGGTGTGAACCCCCCTTTGCAACCGGAATCGGTGCGGCGCGGCACCGCGCCGCACCCCCCCCGCTCGTATGTTAACACGTGGTGGCGGCGCGCACAACACCGCCGGCCACCCCGCAACGGGGAGCAGCAGCCGTGGCCGAACAATCAACAACCCGCACCAGCGACGGCGACAGGCACGCCGATGGTCGCAACGCGAGTCTAGAGGTCCCGCACCCCTCACCCAGCGATCAGGTCTATCCCGTTCTCTGGCAGCAGATCGTCAATTGGACCCTGCGGCCCGGCGACAAAATCTCCGATCTGCCAATCAGCGGAGAGCTATTTGTCCCCATACAGTAAAAGGCTAACAGACGACAGGGCTGTTCGTGCCCCCTCCTATGCCTCCGCCGCTTTGGCCGCCGCGATCCATTCGGCCTCGCTGCCGGTCGCCAGCACATCCGTCCGATACAACATTTCGCCCGCGTGCGGCACCAGGAGAATGCCCTCCGCCTCGCGTCCGGCCCACTCCCCCGGATCAATGGTCCGGTAATCGGCATAGCCCAGGTTGATCCGGCGGCAACGCTCCTCCGGGATGCCGGTCGCCAGCGTCACCTGAATGCGCGGCGTCTCGATGCCGGTGGTGCGATCGTAGGTCCCCTGCCCTTTGACGTGCGTGCTGTGCGCCAGGATGCCCCCCGGCACGGTCCCGAAGCGGTCCCACTGCTTGAGAAAATAATCACGCACATGATAGCCGACCTCATCGATCAAGCGGCCATGTGTGTACGAGACCTCGGTGATATGGGGCGCATAGATGATCACCTCGCCGCCGTCCGCGATGACCGGCTCGGTCTTGTACATCGCCTTGGCCGCCGTCCACAGGTCGTCGTACATCGGCGGGGGCATGGAGAGGACCCGGCGGTAGGTGCGGGGCATGTGCCGGATGTTGAGTTGCGCGGACAGATCGGCGGCGGCGCTCCAGGCTTCGAGGTGCGGGCCGATATACAGGCCGTGCAGGTCGGGTCCCTGGAGCACCAGCGCGATCAGCAGAAACGGCGTCGGCACCAACTCCGCCGCGCGGTGAATGACTCGCCGCACCGGGGTGTCTTTGGTGCCGATGAGGTTCATGCTGGTGACCAGCGCGCCCAGCCAGTGGGTGAAGTTGACAATCTCGGCTCCGGCGATGCCGGGGAAGAAGTACTTAGCCCCGCCGGAGAAGCCGACCACCTCGTGGGGGAAGACCGGCCCGCAGATGATGATCTGGTCATAGTCGCTGACCATCCGGTTGAGCACCACCGGCACCTCGGCGGAGAGCAGGCCGTCACTCAGTTGCTCGGCCTCTTCGCGGGCGATGGTGCCGATGGTTTGCAGGGCGTCGGGCCGGTCCCAATGGTGGTTGAAGACCGCCACATTCGGGTAGTGCGCGGCCCGCTCGGTGGCGCTGGCTCCAACTAACTGGGCGATGGCGTCCTCGTCCATCGGCGGATGGGTGCCCAGGGCGATGAGGTAGTCCAGCCGCGCTACCCGCCGCCCGATCTGCGCATAAAGCAGGCGAAACAGCAGCGGGATGGGCGCGGTGCGCGTGCCGTCGGGAATGATCACCAGCACCCGTTGGCCGTCGAGCGCTAACGGCTCCAGCCCCTGGGCCAGCAGTGCGTGCACCTGATCCATGCTCAATGTGTCGGTTGTGGATCCCTGTCCGCTGATCATGGCTTGCTCCGATCTGTCTCAAACGCCGCTGAAGGCGCTGAATCCCCCATCCACCGGCACGACGATGCCGTTGACAAAGCGCGCGCCGGGACCGCAGAGCCAGATCAGCGTGCTGATCAGCTCGTCCGGTTCGCCAAAGCGGCCCGCCGGGGTATGGTCAATGATCGTCTGCCCCCGCGCCGTGAGCGACCCGTCGGCGTTGAGCAACAGATCGCGGTTCTGCTCCCCGACGAAGAAGCCGGGCGCGATGGCGTTGACCCGCAGGCGGCTGCCAAAGGAGCGAGCCAGTTCCACGGCGAGCCAGCGCGTGGCGTTCTCGACTCCGGCCTTGGCGATCCCATAGCCAACCACGCGGGTCATGGCCCGCGCCGCCGCCATCGAGGAGATGTTGACAATGCAGCCCCGCCCGGCGCGGGCCATCGCTTCGCCAAAGACCTGGCTGGGCAGCAATGTGCCCTGGAGGTTGAGGGCGAGCACTTGCTCCATGCCCTCGACGGGCAGATCGAAGAAGGATTGCCCCGGCGGGAGGGTGGCGGCGGGCATATTGCCACCCGCCGCGTTGACCAGCACATCGAGCCGCCCCCACCTTTCGATGACGGCTTCGCGGGCGGCTTCGAGTGGCGCCCGATCCAGCACATCGGCGGGCAGGGCGAGGGCGACCCCGCCGTCCGCCGTGATCGCCTGGACCACGTCCTCGGCCTGTTCGCGGCGGCGGCCCAGCACTCCGACTTTCGCCCCGGCGCGGGCCAGCCCCCGCGCCATCCCGCTGCCCAGCACCCCCGTGCCCCCGGTGACGATAGCAACCTGGCCGGTCAGGCCGAACAATTCCGGCAGGAAGGTCGGCGTGGGTTGCGGGGGAGTCTGCCCCGGCGTGGGCACCCCAGGCCGCTGTTGATCGATTTGCATCCGTGCCATCTCTCTACCTACCTCTTCCTCTGGTCGCCTGCCGCATCTGCGACGCGATAGGCGCGTTTTGCCAGGCCATACGCGCAATCATACGCCATATCGACCGCCTCGTCTTCCGCCAGCAAGCCTTGCACCACCAGCCCGGCCAGCCAGTCGCAACTGACCCGCCGCCACACGTCGTGGCGCGATGGGATGGAGGCAAAGGCGCGTGTGTCATCATTGAAGCCCGCCGTGTTGGTCAGCCCTGCCGTCTCGATGACGTGTTCAAAGTAGCGGCGCATTCCGTTGACGCTGTCGAAAAACCACCAGGGCGGGCCAAGCAGCACCGCCGGATAGTGCCCGGCCAGCGGAGCCAGTTCCCGGCTGTAGGTGCTCTCGTCCAGGGTGAACAGGATCAGGCGGAAGCGCGAGTCGGTGCCGTAGGCATTGAGCAACGGCTGGAGGTTGCGGGTCCATTCGGTCGCCACCGGGATGTCCGCGCCCTTGTCGGCCCCAAAGCGGGCCAGGAGCGCGGCGTTGTGATCGCGCAGGCTCCCGGCGTGGAGCTGCATGACCAGCCCATCCTCGGCGCTCATCCGGGCGAACTCGATCAACATGTGCCCGGTGAACTGCGCCGCGTCGTCGGCACTGGCCTGCCCATGCAGAGCGCGGGCGAAGATCGCGGCGACCTCGTGATCGCTCAGCCGCGCCGTGTAGGGGGCCAGCACGCCGTGGTCGGTTGCCAATGCGCCCCGCTGTTTGAAGACGGCCCGCCGCTGCTCCAGCGCCTGGATGTAGTGGGCGTAATCGCGCACGTCCACCTCGGCCACCCGACTGAGGGCCGCGATCTGCTCCCGCCAGGCCGGGTTCGCCAGGTTCACCACCGCGTCGGGCCGGAACGTCGGGCGGACGTGGCGCAGCCCATCGGCCTGAAGCCGGCGGTGGTCGTCCAATGGATCGGTCGCCGCGTCGGTGGTGCAGAGCAGTTCGATGTGCAGCCGGTCGAGCAGAGCGCGGGGCGTGAACTCGGGGCGGGCCAACTGCGCTTCCAGGTGGTCATAGATCCGCCCGGCGCTCTCACCGGTCAGCCGCTCCTCCACGCCGAACAGGTTGACCAGTTCATCGGCCAGCCAGAGGCCGGTCGGCGTGCCGCGAAAGAGGGTGAAGTGTTCGGCGAAGTGCTGCCAGATGCGGCGATGGTCGGTTTCGACCGGGCTACCGTCGCGGGTCGGCACGCCGAGATCTTCGAGCGCCCCCCCCTGGCTGTAGAGCATCCGAAAGACATAATGGTCGGGGATGATGAACAGGTCGGCGGGGGTGCCCAGCCGTGCCGCTGGGTCGGCCAGCAGCGCAGGCGACACATGTCCGTGCGGGCTTATGATGGGCAGGTTTGTGACCGTCGCATACAGGGCGAGGGCGACGGTGCGTTGGGCCGGGTCCGCATGGAAACAGCGGTCGGACGAGAGCGTCCAGGGAATGCCAGGCATCGGTTTGCTCCTTCTTGCGGCGGGCCGCCCGGACAGGGTTTGGCCGCCTGTCCGGTCCCGGCCTGCCTACTTCGTGTCCGCCGGCTTCACCCAAAACTCGCGCAAAACATATGCCGCCATTTTGGGGGTGCGGGTGCGGGTGAAGATCCCTTTCATGTTCAGGCCCCCGACGCGCATGATGCTCTGCACGGCGGCGAAGTCGGCGAAGTTCCAGACCTGCATCCCGGCCACATAGGCTTTGCGGCCCGCCACGGTCAGGTGGCCGCGCATGTAGTCGGCCTGGTACTCTTCGGTCCACATCACGTTGGGGTGGCCGTGCATTCCGGCCATCGTGTCGGCCCCGAACTCGGTCATGATGATCGGTTTGTGCCACATCTCCCAGACCTGATCCAGTTCCTGTTCGAGCGCGGCCATTGCCTTGTCCAGCTCGCCGCCCAGCACATACCAGCCCCAGTAGCGGTTCATGCAGATCACGTCGCACTCTTGCATCCAGCTTTGCGGGCCACCCATCACCGTCACCAGCGTGACCAAGCGGGTCGGGTCCAGTTCCTGCGCCCGGCGTAGCAGGGTGTCCAGGAATTGCTTGCCCCGCGCGACCGAGGGGTCCGCAGCCCCGGCACCTCCCGGCGGTGTGTTCAGGTGCGCCGGCAGCGGCTCATTCGCCACGCACCACATCACCACGGCGGGGTGGTTCTTGTCGCGGGCGATCAGTTCGTCAAGCTGCTGGAGGCACATCCGCAGGCGGATCGCCGTGTTTTCGTCGTTCTCGAACTGGAGGCTGACCGCCGGGATCTCGTCAATGATCAGGAAGCCCTCGCGGTCGGCCATCTGCATTTCTTCTTCGCTGTAGGGGTAGTGCGAGGTGCGATAGCTGTTCGCCCCCGTCCAGCGCATCAGCCCATAGTCCTTGACCAGCAGGGGCAGGTTCAGACCCTTACCGCTGGCGATGAAGTCTTCATGGCGGCCAAAGCCGTTCAGCTTCACCGGCTGGCCGTTGAGCAAGATCTGCCCGCCCTGCACCGCGATGGTGCGGATGCCAACCTGGAGGGTATAGCGGTCCTGCTCCGTCTGCACGGTCAGGTCGTAGAGATAGGGGTCGTTGTCCGACCAGAAGCGCGCCCCGGCCACCGTCAGCGTCGCCTCGGCCACCCCCGCTTTGAACGCCAGGTCGGCCTGCACATTCGTGTCGCCGCCTTTCAGCAGCACGCGACCCTGCGCCGTCGCCGGATCGTTCAGCCGGGCCGTAACCGTCACCGTGCCGTCGGCCCCGTTGATCCCGGTGACGAGGGTGACATCTTCGATGTGGGTTTGCGGCACGCTGTACAGCACCACCGGGCGATGGAGACCCGCGAACGGGAAGAAATCAAAGGTGGTGCGGGGGAAGGAGGAGTTACCGAACGGTGAGGACATGTTACCCGACGGCACCCGCGTGGGCATTAGCTCGTTCTCCACACTGATGGCAATGACGTTCTCCGCGTCCCACCGAATCCGGTCGGTGATCTCGAAGGCAAAAGGCAGGTGCCCACCTTCGTGCGTGCCGACCTGGGTGCCGTTGACATACACGGTGCCGGCGTAATTGGCCGATCCGACCCGGATGAACACCCGCTGGCCCTGCCAGCTTTGCGGCACGTAGGTCCGCTTGATGTACCAGGCCAGGTCAAGATAGTTGAAAAGATCCTCGTACTGCTCGTTCCAACTGCCCGGCACCGCGATCGGGCGGGACGCCGGGAGGCCATTAGGCCAGTTGCTGTGTTCGCCAGTGTGGTCTGGGTCGGTCTGGAAATCCCAGATGCCGGAGAGGTCCAGTTTGTTGCGGCGGTCGTTTTGTTGTGGGTACAGCATTTATGGCTCCTTTTGCTGGGCGATGGCTGGCTCAGGCAGGTAATGATCGACAGGTTAGTTGGTGGCGGGGGCCGGCTCGGCGGCGAGTTGTTGCTTCATGCGTTCCACGTCTCGCGGGTAGAAGCGGTAAAACAGGAACCAGAAGATGGCATTGACGGCGTAAGGAATGGTGACCAGGCCGAGCATCACCGGGCGCAAGCCGTATTGCTGGGCCAGCCCGCCCAGGGCCAGAGAGAGCAGCGCCGCCAGGGCACCCTGGATAAAGGAGAAGAGGAGCGCGAAGGCGGTGCTCCGGTATTGCGGCAAGACCACGTTCGAGACCATGGGCAGCACGCTGCCGGAGAAGCCAATGGAGCCGAACAACCCGAAGACCAACCAGACACCATATTCTACCACTGCTCTCAAATACCAACATGGAGGCTAGACCGCAGCACCGGCGGTGGGTATTTGATCGCCGGTGGTGACCCCGCAGGGTCATGACGGCTTTGTACAAAGGTTCCGACGATCTGGCCCGCCCCATCCGCCGGTCTGCGCGCGGCAGGGGATCGGTCATGGGTCGGCTGAGGAATTATTGGATCGGCCGCTTTTGCCGCTGATCCAATAATTCGCAGGCCCGACAGTGATCCCCGATCGTGCGTGCGACCCGCCGGAGGTGGGGGGGGATACGGGGAGCGGCTCGTAACCCGCTGATCCGCTCCTACCCAGGCACAACAGCCCAATGTAGACGTCGATCGAGCCGCGCTACACCACCCACGTTCACGGCCTACCGAACTGCCGACGGTGGGCCATCCGCCGCCCGGTTCTGCGGCAACCATTGTACAAAGCCCGTCATGACCCTGCGGGGTCACCACCGGCGATCAAATACCCACCGCCGGTGCTGCGGTCTGGCCTCCATGTTGGTATTTGAGAGCAGTCGAGCTAAGTACCACGTCGCATAGCGACACCACAACTGATGAAAAATCGGACAGAATACGGCGGGATCGGTCGTGCGTTTTCTGGAACAGGGTGTTGGTGAAGAGCTTGAAGACGGCCCCGCATTGCCAGCAGCCCTACTCAACCACGGGGGCACCCTGGCGGTCAGGCGGAGCGTGATCGGCCCGCAGCCAATGGCCGTTCGGACAGCGTCGGCCCGGCGGTTAGAGCATCCGACAGCGCCTGTTCGAACAGGCCGGTTCAGCGCGGATCACCGTCACCGGTCAGTCCCGCACCGTCCCCTCCCGCAACCAGTATTACGGGAGGACCGGGCCAGTTGCGGCTCTTTCACCGCTCACCCCACACGGGACAGGGCTTGGTGCGCCCGCCTCTTCCAAGGCGTCGGCGACGGCCTGGTCGCTCGTCATGGCGTGGCCTGTGGCGTACGCCCGGTCAAAGACCGCGTCGCCCAGTTGGGTGCGGACCCTCGCCCGCTCCCGCCCGTAGCGCGTCTGTTCCTTTGGTGGGACCGGCGCGCCGAGCGCCTCACGCAGGGCCTGGCTGGCCCCCCATAGCCGCGCCGCCTTCTCCGCGTGCCCCAGACCCAGGTAGAGCATGGCGAGACCTTCCAGGCTCCAGGCTATGCCCAATTTCGCCCCCAATGCCTGCCTGATGGCAAGACTTTCCCGTTGCCGCGCCAGCGCCAACGCATAGTCGCCCTGCGCGTAGGCGACCAGCCCCAGGTTCGCCAGCGCCAGCGCGACCCGCCGGGTATCGCCCACGGCGCGTTCGAGCGCCAGGGCTTCTTCAATGAGCGCGCCTGCCGCCGCAAAGTCCCCCTGCTCATAAAACATCAGCCCCAGGCTGTGCAGTGAGGTCTTCCGGTGACTCACTTCCTGCTCAATGCGCAATGATTCTTCGAAATAGACGCGCGCCTGCTCCGTCTCTCGCTGGGAGTAGAGCAAGGTGCCTAACGCATGGAGCGTTTCCACCAGGCTTTTCTTGTCGCCCAACTCGCGCCAGATCTGCATACTCTCATCGAGCAGCGAATGTGCGCGCGCATAGTCTCCGCACACATCGGCCAGGGCGGCGGCCACTTTGAGCGCGCTGGCACGGAGCGCGCCGCCGGGCTGGCCGAGGGCCAGGACCCCGGCGGTTTGCTCTAGCCCCTCGCGCAGATAGACGCGGACCTCCCAGAATCGCTCTAACGCGATCGCCAGGCGCAACCCCGTCGCAGCGGCGTCGCTAGCGCCGATCCCGCCGCGCTCGCGCACCCAACGAAACACGGCGCGGAGGTTGTCGTTTTCCGCGTCTACCCGGGCCAGCCAGTGGGCCTGGTCTTCTTGTTTCAGGTGCGGCGCGGCCTCCTCGGCTAAGCCCAGGAAGTAGTGCGCGTGCCTGCTGCGGAGATCCGCCTCTTCCCCACTCTCCTGGAGTTTCTCGCGCGCATACTCGTGGATCGTCTCCAACAGCCAAAAGCGCGGCTCGTCGTCATGCCCCGCCAGCCGCTGCAACAGGCTCTGGCTGACCAACGCCTCGACACCATCCAGGACAGCTATCTCGAGATCGGGCGCAGCACACACCGCCTGAATGGCGCCCAGGGTCCGCCCGCCGTGGAACACCGCGATCCGCCGGAACAGGGCCTGCTCCGCCGCGTTGAGCAAGTTATAGCTCCAGTCAATCGTGTTGCGTAACGTCTGTTGGCGGGTGGGCACATCGCGGTCTTTGCTGGCGACCAGTTCCAGCCGGCTTTGCAGCCGCTTGAGCATCGCTTGCGGCGACAAGACCCTGATGCGGGCCGCCGCCAGTTCGAGGGCCAGCGGCAAGCCGTCCAGGCGGTGGCAGATCTCCACGACGGCTGCCGCATTGTCCGCCGTAAGCTGAAAGCCCGGCTGGAGGGCCGCCGCCCGCTCGACGAACAGGCGGATCCCCTCATATTCGGTCAGACGCTCCAGGGCGGGAAGGCGCTGGCGGTCGGGCAGCGCCATCGACGGGACCGGAAACTCCCGCATCCCGCGCAAGCGCAGCGCCACCCGGCTGGTCACCAGCGCTTTCACTCCCGACGTGGACCGGACCAGTTGGCCGATGAGGGGAGCCGCCTCCGCGACTTGCTCGAAGTTGTCGAGCAGCAACAGCGCCTGTTTGCCTTGCAGGTCGGCGATGAGGCTTTCCAGCGCCGTCTTATCGGGCACCTCTTTGACCCCCAGCGCTGCGGCGATGGTGGCAGCGACCAGGCCGGGGTCGGTGAGGGGCGCGAGATTGACAAAGTAGGCGCCATCCGCGAAATGCGCTTGCAGGTCGGCGGCGGCCTGCATCGCGATGCGCGTCTTGCCTGTGCCGCCCGGTCCCGTGACGGTGAGCAGCCGCACCTCGTCGCGCCGTAGTTGCTCGACCAGCGCCGTCACTTCGGCTTCGCGGCCAATCAGCGGGGTCGCGGCCAGGGGGAGGAAGGCGGTGCCCGCCACCGGGCGCGCCGCCGGATGTTCGGTGTCGGCGTCGCGGATGCGTTCATAGAGCGCGGTGGTCTCACGGGCTGGCGCAAGCCCCAGTTCGTCGGCCAGGGCCTGGCGGCACGCGTCGTACTGAGTGAGCGCCGTGCTGCGCTGCCCCGTGCGCGAGAACAGCCGCATCGCCTGGCGGTGGGCCTCTTCGCGCCAGGGTTCCAGTTTCAATTGCCACAACGCGAAGTGCAACGATTGCTCGTGCTCGCCGATCTCCTCATAATAGTCAGCCAGCCGCTCGAGGGCGTGCATCATTTGGCGATGGTACGTTTCCCGCTCCAGCAGCATCCACTCCTCGAAGCCCTGGCTAGCGTTCACCGTGAATCCCTGCAAGAAATCGCCCCGGTACAATGCGGTCGCTTGTTGGAAGCGGGCGCTGCACTCGCTGCAACGGTCCGCGTGCCCGGATCGCTGGTGCTGATGCGCTTTGCAGGCCGCGAGGAGGTG
>JBBSAN010000134.1:0-11858 GCA_038252265.1 Chloroflexia bacterium | reverse complement strand
TCCAGCGCCTCGGTCAGTTCGTGCAACAGGGGGGTGAGCCGGGCCATCCGCACCGGCGGGGGCAACTGCAACTGGAAGTGGATCAGGCGCGGCGAAAGCGTGCCGCCGCCCACCCGCGCGGAAATCCCGTGCGCGTGCAGCACGTATTCTATCGCATTCGCTTGTCGTTCGAGGTAATCGCGCATGGCTGCCCGCTGGATCGGATGAAGAGCCGGGTGTGGGGGACAACAACCGTGCAGCCCCTTGCCACAAAGGGGTCGTCAGAATAGGCTAACATCGTGTGCCGGGGCGGACGGCGAGAGGGTGCGAAGGAGGGGGGGCCGTCCGGCCCGCAATAGATTTAGAGCAATGTGCTGTGCCGCCGCCCGGCGAACCAGGGGCTAGTGCCGCGTTTTGATAACGACAACCACCTTGCCCTGGATCTTCACCTGATCACGGTCGGCGCGGCCTGCGGCGGCAGCCTGCGGGAAGAGCCGGATCGGGTCTTTGTCCGCTGTAGCCGATTGGAGGAAGATGTGGTCCTGGCGGCGGTAGAACCGCTTGAGCGTCACATACCCTTCCGGGTCGGTCGAGTCGGCTAGACGGGCCACGACGAAGTCGCCGTTATCGGCGGTATCCTGCGGCTGCACAACCACGAGATCGCCCGGCTCGATCCCGACGTGGGTCATCGAGGTACCACGCACGCGCAGGGCGTAGGCCCCGCTCCCGGCATGGACCAACGCCCGCTCCAATTCGATCCCATGCTCATAGTCGAGATAGTCGCGGAAGGCCACTGTCACATCATAGCGCCCGGCGGCGATCTCGCCCGTCACCGGCACCCGCACGCCCGCACCGGCCCGTTGCCGCCGCGCTCGCAATGTATCCAACGGGATGGTGTAGACACCTCGGTTCGCATTATTGCGCTGCCGGGGGGCAACAGCCGCCAGGGTCGGGTCGGTGCCCAGCTCCCGCGGCGGCATGGCCGGGGCGGGCGCGCTGTACATGCTCACGGTGCCATCCTCGGCGCGGCGGAACGAGCCAACCGGGGGAGCGATTTGGGTATCTTCAAGGGGTGCCGGGCGAGTAGCCAACAGGCGCGGACTTTGCATGGGAGTACCTCCGATGGGCTAAGGCGTTAGGAAAGTTTCATCAGGGAGAACGCAAAGGACACGAACTCATCAATCTTAAAGCATAATCTATGCCAGGTTGATGCAAACTTCGTGTCCTTCGTGTGCTTCGTGGTGAAACGGTCTAATCGCAGCGGCGCAACACGCTAACAACCCGTCCCATGATTTTCACATTGTCCGCCGTGGTCAGGATCGGAGCCATCGACGTATTCGCTGGTTGCAGGCGCACCCGGCCTTCGCTCTCGCGCCAGAAGTGCTTGAGCGTCGTCTCCTGTTCGGCCTCCAACCAGACCGCCACCGTCTCGCCATCGTTCGCCGTATCTTGCTTCGCCATGATCACGATGTCGCCATCCGCGATCAGTGCGTCAATCATCGACTGCCCCTTCACCGGTAAGGCGAACAGGTCTTCAGGATGATCGGCCCAGCGGCCCAGCAGGCGCGGGTCTACTTCCAGCGTTTCATGGACGTTGCCCGAGTCGAGAGCCTCCGGCACCGCGATGGGAGTACCGGCGGCAATCGGCAGCTCCGACAGGGGCACCCGCAGCATCGCCCCCAGTACGCGTGGACGGCGCACGATCCGCTTGCTGATCAATTCGTCGATCTTATCTTCTACAACCTCAATCGAGCGCGACAGCCCCGGCTCCCGGCGGATGATGCCCTGCTCTTCCAGCTTGGTCAGGTTATAGTCCACCACCGAAGTCGAAGAGATGGGCGGCTCTTCAGCGTGCTGCATATCGCGCACCGTCGGGGGCTTCGAGCGCCTGCTCTGAAAATCGAGAATGTATTGCAAAATCTTGACCTGGCGGGGAGACAAATTACTTTTGTTACTTTTCATCAAAACCTCACCTCATCTTCTGGCGGCTACCCGGCGCGGTAACCCGGCTGTACAAAGTCCAGCTACCTCAACACGTATTAAATCTCTGGCACATCAGATAGGTCATATGCCGCCTTAAGAAATCAGGCACAAAAAGAGTGGCGGCAATCGGCATAGCATTACGTATGATATAGAGGTAGTGCCCTCATCATAGCACAGAACAAGCGTTCGTGTCAATAGTTATGGCAAGGAAAAGCGAACAAACTTGCTAAATTGATCCCGCCCTGTTGCGCTTTTCCGCTAAAGAAAGTAGAATAGCGCTAGAGGCGCGGCAGACGGCTACGGCGGAGGAACAGGGATGCAAACATTTATCGATATCTTGAAAGTCTTGCATGTGATGGATCTGGTCATCGCAGCATTGGTCCTTGGCATAGCGATGCTCGGCTTTGCCAAAGGCACTTTCAAAGTGTTGCTCGTGTTCGCGGCGGTGCTGACCGGATTTTTCGCCGCTTCCATCTTCTACGGGGCCTTCGCCGGATTCCTCGCGCCGTTCTTCCACCTCGACATGACCGCCCATGATGATGTGGTGGTCGCGGGGGCCGTCAGCTTCTTCCTGTTGAACACCATCGTCTCCTTACTCGTCGGCTTCTTCCTCTTCAGCTTCCTGGGCCATTTCGAAATCCGAGGCCGCTATGGCAGTTGCGCCGACAAGCCCATTGGGATGATGCTCGGCTTCATCGCCGGGCTGGTCATCGTCGGGATCCTGATTACCCTGATCAGCGTCCCCTACGAGTTATCCAACAAGATCAACCTGCCTCCCCAGGAAGGGGAAATCGGCGGCATTTTGCACGTCTGGTACGTGGACTCGATCTTCGCCTCGCCCATCCGCGACAAGATCATGCCTTTTGTCGTTGGCTTGCTCGCGCCGATCATGCCGGGCGGTGCCCCCGACATCTTAACCGGCATCACTCGCACCTAGCCGCCACATGGCAGTGGGCCGTATGCATTATGCATTGGCTGAATACATATATAGTATAGTAAGGGATCTCGGCAGCAGGCGAGATCCTTTATTGCATTAGACGCCGCAGTAGATCCATCCCTTTGCCGCCAAATCTCCGATTAAAGACCGATGCCGCCCGGCCATCCGGCATGATAGAATAGCCGGGAACCATTAATCGATGTGGCACCAAAGATGCTTGAAGGCAGCACAACAGCCGAACATATGCTGACTAGAAGAACAGGAACAGGCCGCGCGTGAATACCAAAACGCTGAATACATTAGAGCTACCCAAAATCCTGGAGCGGCTGGCGACCTACGCCTCCTTCAGCGCGGGAGAGGCGCTGGTGCGGGCGCTCACCCCCGCCACCGAGTTGCCGGAGGTCCGCACCCGCCTGACGCTGACCACCGAAGCGGTGCGCCTGCTGAGCCTGCGGCCCGATACCAGCCTGGGCGGCACGCATGATATCCGCGAGTGGGTTCACCGCGCCGCCCTGGGGGCCGTGCTCGACTACACCCAGTACCTCGACATCCTCTCGACGCTGGAGGCGGCCCGCGAACTGCGCGCCATGATCCTCCGCACCCAGGAGCAGCGCGACGGCTTGCCCGGGCTGGCCGCCGTGGCGAACCGGATCGCCATCCTCAAGCGGGTCGAGGCCGAGATCAACCGCGTCTTCGATCACGAAGGCAACATTCTGGATAACGCCAGCCCCGCCCTCAGCAAGCTCCGCGTGCAGGTCCGCACCACCCACAACCGCCTGCTGGACAAGCTCCAACAATTGATCCATTCCGAGCGCGGCACCCGCGTTCTCCAGGAGCCGATTGTGGTCGAGCGCAACGGGCGCTATGTGCTGCCGGTCAAGGCCGATTTTAAGGGCCAGATGCGCGGCATCGTCCACGACCAGTCCTCCAGCGGCGCGACCCTGTTCATCGAACCCCTGGCCGTGATCGAACTGGCGAACGCCTGGCGGCAGGCCCAACTGGAAGAGAACGAAGAAATCGAACGTATCCTGCGCGCCCTCAGCGCGATTATTGGCGGCGAAGCCGGGGCGATCAACGCGACCATCGTTGCCCTGGCCGAGATCGATCTGGCCCTCGCCAAGGGCAAATATAGCCAGGCTATTGACGCCACCGAACCGGCCATTGCCCCCGCTACCAGTAGCGAGGGCCTTTTTCTGCGCAACGCCCGCCACCCGCTGCTCACCGGGCGCGTCGTGCCGATCACCATCGAACTGGGCCACCGCTTCCGCATCCTGCTCATCACCGGCCCCAACACCGGCGGCAAGACGGTCGCCCTCAAGACGGTTGGCCTGCTCAGCCTGATGGCCCAGTGCGGCCTTCATGTGCCCGCCGACCCCGGCTCCCGCTTGCTGGTCTTCAACCAGATCTTTGCCGACATCGGTGATGAGCAGAGCATCGAGCAGAGCCTCAGCACCTTCTCCTCGCACATGAAGAACATCATCAATATTCTCGGCCAGTTGGACGACCGAACGCTGGTGCTGTTTGACGAACTGGGCGCGGGCACCGACCCGGTGGAAGGGGCCGCCCTGGCCCGCGCTATCGTCACCGAACTGCTGGAGCGCCACGTCCTCGCCATCGGCACCACCCACTATTCCGAGCTAAAAGCGTTCGCCTACGCCACCGAGGGGGTCGAGAACGCCTCGGTCGAATTCGACCTGGAAACCCTGGCCCCCACCTACAAGCTGACCGTCGGCCTGCCGGGGCGCAGCAACGCCCTCGCCATCGCCTCCCGCCTGGGGATGCAACCCGAACTGGTCGAAGCCGCCCGCCGCTATTTGGACCCCCACGAGATCCGGGTCGAAAACCTGCTGGGCAGCATCCAGCAGGAGCGCGAGGGGCTGGCCGAAGAACGGGTGCAGGCCGAACGTGCCCGCCGCAGCCTGGAAGACCAGAACCGCGAACTCCAGCGCCAGCTCCGCAACGTGGACCAGTTGAAGCGCGAAGCCGTGGCCGATGCCCGCGCCGGGGCTGAGGCTGAACTGTCCGAATTGCGCGAACTGCTCAAGCGCGTCCGCACCGAAACCACGTCAGCCACCCTGACCCGCGAATGGGCCGAGCAGCAATCACAACGCCTGGAAGACGCCCAGCGCGACCTGCGCGCCCGCAATCGCCGCCGCCCACAGCCTTCCACGCCCGCCAACACCCCCGGCCTCCCGGTTCCGCAACTTCAGGAAAAGCGCCCCCTGCGCCCTGGCGACCGTGTGCGCGTTCCGGCCTTCGATAGCGAGGGCGAGGTGCTGACCGTGCCCGACGCCGCCGGGATGGTCGAGGTGCAACTGGGCATCTTCAAGATGCGTCTCGCTGCCGCCGACCTGGAACGCCTATCGGGTCGCCGCGACGGGGGTGACGGCTGGTCGCTGGTCAGCAGCGAGGACGAAGAACCCGCCGAACCGCGCCCCTCCGGCGTCCGCGCCTGGCAAACCGAAGAAGCCCCGCGCCGCCGCACCACCGAACGCAGCGCCGCCAGCGTCCTGCAACGCGCCGCCCAGGCCGCCCCCTCGCTCGAATTCGACATTCGTGGCTGGCGGGCCGAAGCGGTGGAACCGGCCCTTGACCAGTACCTGCAAGATGCCGCTCTGGGCGGGATGCCGATGGTCCGCATCATCCACGGCAAAGGCACCGGCGTCCTGCGCGACGTGGTCCGCAACATCCTGCGCCGCCACCCCCTGGTACGCGGCTGGCAGCCCGCCCCCCTCGAACAAGGCGGCGAAGGAGCCACCCTTGCCTTCTTCGATGAGAAGCGGTAGCAGGCGGGGGGCAATACACCCGATA
Source organism: Chloroflexia bacterium (assembly GCA_038252265.1). Classification (GTDB taxonomy): domain Bacteria; phylum Chloroflexota; class Chloroflexia; order QHBQ01; family JAICKM01; genus JBBSAN01. The sequence continues at coordinate 6,148 of JBBSAN010000134.1, read as the reverse complement.
TGGTAATGTAGGACATGGTTTCATCGGCACCAATGTAAGCCCCGGAGGGGCTGAACCGCCGCTTGCGTTCCCGTTGCTCGGACACGGCGACCATCCCGTTGCTAATGGGGGAAGGAAATCCACCATGACCGCCCCAGCCCACCTCACGCAAGACGCGCTGCTCGCCCTCGCCGCCGCCCGCCGGGGCCACTTCCGCCTCGAATCCGGCCACCACGGCGAACTGTGGCTCGATCTTGACCCCTGGTTCGTGCGCCCTGCCGTCTTGCACCCGTTCGTCCAGGCGCTGGCCGGGCAACTGGCCTCGCACCGGCCCGCTGCCATCTGCGGCCCCCTGGTCGGCGGGGCTTTCCTGGCGCAGATGATCGCGGCCACGCTGGACGTGGAGTTCTACTACGCCGAGCGGTTCGCGCCCCCACCCGGCGACACCCTCTTTGCGGTGCAATACCGCATTCCCCCGGCGCTGCGGGGCCGAATCCAGGGCCAAACGGTGGCGGTGGTGGATGACGTGATCAGCGCCGGGTCCGCCGTGCGCGGCACGCTGGCCGATCTCCAGGCGTGCGGGGCACGAGCCGTAGCCCTCGGCGCGCTGCTGGTCATGACCGGGGCCGCCGCCACCTTCGCCACCGCCCAGGCGATCCCCCTGGTCAACATGGCCCAGATCGACCCCGGCATCTGGCTCCCGGCAAGCTGCCCGCTGTGCGCCGCCGGGGTGCCACTGGAGGCGGTGCCCTGATGGACCACCCCACCCGCCGCCTCCCTGGCCCCGGCGACGACCCGCCCGCCGACCACCCCACCCAGCGCCTCGGCCCGCCCGCGCCCGATGCCGACTGGGCACCCGACCCCTGTCCCAAATGCCGGGGTGGGCGCATCTGGGCCGCTGCCATCCCCGAAGGCTTCGCCGGGCCGGTCGGCCTCGAACGGCGGCTCGGCTCCTTCCTCGGCGATCGGGTGAAACGCCGCCGCACCACCTGCGCCGCCCTCGTCTGCATCGAATGTGGCTTCACCGAATTCTACGCCCACCACCCCAAAGACCTCCTCTAATCCCCCCTGCACCCCGTTCCTACCATTCGTCCCTGGTACCACTGGCAGGGGGTGATACTACGCACCATCGGCGATCGCTCCTATATCCCCCCCGCCCCGCGCCTCTCCGCACCCCTTTCCCTTACCACATGTCCTAGTACTCTCCGATTCTGCGACCACCCCTCGGTTCGTCGCCCGTTCCGCTTGACAAAAGCTCTTTCCGTTTTTGGCGCGCCGGAAGAATCCAAACATCCCTTCTATCAACCGGATTTTCGCGACCCTATCGCTATTCCTTGACTCCAACTGCTACTCCGCCCCCTGGGGACCTCCCGTTTACACGGGTGCCACAACCACTCTAAACATGGTACTCGCTTTGTCACGTTCCTCTAGTACTTTGCGGTGGACTTGCCCTGGGCAGGTGTCCCCCTCCGTACTAGCCCTTTGCGGACCATCGTGCTATTCCGCTATCGGATGAAGCCCCATACAATAAGGATGGCTACACAAGGAGGTGTTAGCACATTTCAAAATCACAGAAGTACCATCTAGAAACGCCCCGAACGTGGCTGGAGCGTGACTATGAAGGAGGGTCATAGCAGTGAAGAAATTAACGAACCGCCCCACTCCTATCGCGTTGGGTCAAGTGGCAGCGCAGCCCGCCCCTAGCCAATCCAATGCGTTTTCGTCTGATCGTCCTGTATTATCCATTCGATCAGCTACATTTTTGAGGTACCCTTATATGATTACTCGGTTGTTGTCCTTTCGCGCTTTTCGCGCTTTCATTGTTGCCGCAGTGCTGATCCTGGCGCTGGTCGCCGGTCTGAAACACGCCGCCGCTGATAAAGCCCCTTCTACCAGTTGCTCGGGCACCACCTTTTCGGACGTATGTCCCAGCGATTGGTTTTATCCTTATATCACCAACCTGACCACGCTCAACGCCATCGCCGGTTATCCCGACAACACCTTCCGGCCCAACAACCAGATCACCCGCGGCCAGATTATGAAAGTGATCGTCCTGGCGACCGGGATCAGCGGCACCCCCCCCAGCACGGCAACCTTTGCCGATGTGCCGACCACGAACACCTTTTTCCCCTTCGTTGAGGTGGGCACGGCCCACGGTCTGGCGAGCGGGTATCCCTGTGGCGGCGCAGGCGAGCCGTGCAATGCACAGAGCCGCCCCTATTTCCGCCCCAACGCGAGCATCACCCGTGGGCAGATCGCTAAAATGATCGTGAACGCCAAAGGCTGGACGCCGTATACCCCCGGCAACCCGACCTTCCGGGACGTGCCCACGAACAACTCGTACTTCGGCTTTGTGGAACGGGTCGCCAATTATGGCGTGATCGCGGGCTATGCCTGCGGCGGGGCGGGCGAGCCGTGCCCCGGCGTCTACTTCCGGCCCTTTGGCTCGACCACCCGCGCCCAGGCCAGCAAAGTGATCGACGTGGCCCGCACGCTCACCTCGCCCCCCGCGACCAGCACGCCGGTGCCGGTGCTGCCGACGAGCACGCCCCAGCCCCCTGCGGCAGGCTGCGTGTTCCTGCCCGCCGACAATATCTGGCATCGCAATATCGCCGGGCTGCCGGTCCATGCGAACTCGGCCAATTATATGAACAGCATCGGCCTCGGCTCCATCCTCCATCCCGACTTCGCGTCGGGAACGTGGAACGGTGGCCCGATCGGTATCCCCTTCATCATGGTGCCGGGCAACCAGCCCCGCGTGCCGATGAGCTTCCTCTATACCAGCCAGAGTGAACCCGGCCCCTATCCGATCCCGGCCAACGCCCCCATCCAGGGTGGCCCGAACAGCACCGGCGACCGCCATGTCATCGTGGTCGATCAGGACACCTGCATCGGGTATGAGTTGTTCAAGGCGTATCCCAACGCCGATGGGAGCTGGCATGCCGATGCGGGGGCGAAGTGGTCACTGAACACGAACGTGCTGCGCCCCAACGGCTGGACCTCGGCGGATGCCGCCGGGCTACCCATACTGCCCGGCCTGGTACGCTATGACGAAGTGGCGGCGGGCTACATCAACCACGCGATCCGCTTCACCTCCGAGACGATCAACCAGTCCTACATCTGGCCCGCCCGCCACAGCGACGGCTCGTCCAGCAGCTCGAATGCCCCGCCGATGGGCCTGCGTGTGCGGCTCAAGGCCAGCACCAACATCAGCACCTATGACCCCAGCGTGCGGGTCGTCCTCCAGGCGCTGAAGGATTACGGGATGATCCTGGCCGATAGCGGCACCTCGCTCGACATCGGCGGCGTCCCCGACTCGCGCTGGAACGATAACGTCATGCACACCCTCGAACAGTTCCACGGCAGCGACTTCGAGGCCGTCGACGAGTCGAGCCTGATGGTTGATGCCAATTCGGGCCAGAGCCGCTAACCCCCACCCGACCCCAACCCCGTCGCCTCCAACATCCGATCCCACTGCGTCCGCGCCGCGTGCGCGGGCGCAGTGGGAAGCCCCAACGGGAATGTTCTCAGCGCGCCCAGACAGCGGGGCGCAGGCACGAGATCCGGCCCGGCACGCAACATCTTCTAAATTTCAGCAGCAGTAGCAACTCTGCTCAAGAAGATGATGATTCTCCAATAACAGGCGCGTGCTGTTCGTGTACCTTGAACATTCCCAGGCGAGCCCCACTTGACATTGAGGGAACCAGTCGGGTATACTTTCCCTCGGACCGTTGGCCTACTACAAGAAGTAATATTAATATGTGTCGTCAGGCCGGACGATTCGATTAAGCAGGAGGGACCTTTGTACAAGCGCTTATTTGTCGCCGTGGGAGCCTTTATCCTACTCGTGAGTCTTTTCTCCATTCGCCCGATCAGTGCCGCTCCCACCAGTGATGTTTTAGCAACCGCCACCCCTTGCCCCGGGGGTCAAACCTTTAGCGGGGCGATCAGCGCCAGTGACCCGGTGCAAGCCGGACGGTTGCTCCGCAATTACGTTCCCAGCACCTGTGGCACGGCCAAGACCATGCCGGGTCTATCCAGCACCAATGCCCGCCACTATGATGTGTACAATCTCACCAACACCTCCGACACGCCGATTTGCGTGACGGTGAGCCTGAATTCGACCTGCTCCGGGATCAACGATATCTTCAGTGTGGCCTACCTGGGCAGTTTCGACCCCAACAATATCGCCGCCAATTACCTGGCCGACAGCGGCAACAGCCCCCGGCCCGACGCCAGCTATTCCTTCACCGTTCCGGCGCAGACTAATTATGCGGTGGTGGTCCATGAGCTGAACGCCAATGCCACTTGCGGGGCCTACACGGTCCTGGTCAGCGGCTGTGCCGTAGGTAGCCCGGCCACCGCGACCGCCACCAGCACGCCGGTGCCGACCAACACGCCGGTGCCGCCGACGAGCACGCCGGTGGTGGGGACCGCGACGGCGACCCCTTGCCCCGGCGGGCAGTCCTTTAGCGGGGCGATCAGCGCCAGTGATGCGACGCAGGCCGGACGGTTGCTGCGGGATTACAAGCCCAGCGTCTGTGCCACGCCCAAGACGATGCCGGGCCTATCCAGCACCAGCGCCCGCCACTATGATGTCTACAACTTCACCAACACGTCGGGCGCGGCCCGCTGCGTGACGGTGAGCCTGAATTCGGCTTGCACCGGGATCCATGATATCTTCAGCGTGGCCTACCTGGGCAGCTTCGACCCCAACAACATCACCGCCAATTATCTGGGCGACAGTGGCAACAGCCCCCGGCCTGATGCCAGCTACTCCTTCACCGTTCCGGCGGGAGCGAACTATGCGGTGGTGGTCCATGAACTGAACGCCAACGCCGGGTGTGGGGCCTACACGGTCACGGTCAGCGGCTGCACGCTAGCGGGGACGGCGACCCCGACCTCCACCAGCACCTATACGCCGGTCCCGCCGACGAATACGTCGGTGCCGACCAACAGCCCGACCCGCACGGCGACCAACACTCCGGCCCCGCCGACCAACAGCCCGACCCGCACGGCGACCAACACGGCGGTGCCACCGACCAACAGCCCGACCCGCACCGCCACCAACACGCCGGTCCCGCCGACCAACACGGCGGTGCCGCCGACCAACAGCCCGACCCGCACCGCCACCAACACGCCGGCCCCGCCGACCAACAGCCCGACCCGCACCGCCACCAACACGCCGGTGGCGACCAACACGACTGGCCCGACACCCAACGCGACGCCGCGCCCCGGTCTGCCGTGTGTCATCTTGCCGGCCAACAATGTGTGGAACCGCAACATCTCGACGCTGCCGGTCCATGCGAACTCGGCTAATTATATGAATAGCATCGGCCTCGGCGCTACCCTGCACCCCGACTTCGCGTCGGGGACATGGAACGGTGGCCCGATCGGTATCCCCTTCATCACCGTACCGGGGACGCAGCCCCGCGTGCCGATGAGCTTCCTCTATGCCAATGAGAGTGAACCCGGCCCCTATCCCGTGCCGACCAACGCGCCCATCCAGGGTGGCCCGAACAGCACCGGCGACCGCCATGTCATCGTGGTCGATCAGAGCGCCTGTGTCGCTTACGAACTGTTCAAGGCGTATCCCAACGCCGATGGGAGCTGGCGGGCGGACGCCGGATCGGTGTGGCCGCTGAGTTCCAATGCACTGCGCCCCAACGGGTGGACCTCGGCGGATGCCGCCGGGCTGCCGCTCTTGCCCGGCCTGGTCGGCTATGAAGAAGTGGCGAGCGGGATCATCCGCCACGCGATCCGCTTCACCTCCGAGACGATCAACACGGCCCACATCTGGCCCGCCCGCCACAGCGACGGCCAGACCAGCGACCCGAACGCCCCGCCAATGGGCCTGCGCGTGCGGCTCAAGGCCAGCGTGAACATCAGCAGCTATGCGGCCCCGGTGCGAGTTGTCCTCCAGGCGCTGAAAGACTATGGGATGATCCTGGCCGATAGCGGCACCTCGCTCGACATCGGCGGCATCCCCGACTCGCGCTGGAACGACAACGTCATGCACACGCTCGAAGATTTCCACGGCACCGACTTCGAGGCCGTAGACGAATCGGGCCTGATGGTCGATCCGAACTCCGGCCAGGCCCGCTAAAGCCCCGCCGGTCTATACCGAACGTAACCGAGGCGGGGGGCCCACCCCGGGGTGGGCCCCCCG
>JBBSAN010000133.1:0-11859 GCA_038252265.1 Chloroflexia bacterium | reverse complement strand
CGCGGGAACGGCGCGATCGTCGCCATCCGCCAGATCCTGACCGAAATGCAGCAGACCGCGCTGATGCTGGAACATGGGGCACAGGCCCTGGCCGAGGATGCGCGCCTGGCAAGCACCCTGGTCGAAGAAGCCCACGAAGTGGCGGCCACCACCCAACTGCTGAGTTTGAACGCCACGATTGAAGCCGCCGGAGCCGGGCAACACGGCGCGCGCTTCGGGATCATCGCGGATGAGGTGCGCACCCTGGCCGGATCGGCAGCCCAGGCCGCCCAGACGATCGGCACCGCCCTGCAACGCATCGCGGCGGAAACCGCCACCGCCGCTAGCGGGACGCACCAGACGCGCCTCAGCATTGATCATGGGGCCGCCCAGGTCCAGGTGTTGCACACGTTGATGCAGAGCCTGCTTGATTCTGCCGAAGGGCTGGCGGAAAACGCCGAGCACATCCGGGAGCGGAGCGAAGAACAACGGAGCCGCAGCGCGGAGGTGCATGAAGGGTCGCGCCAACTCGCCAGTATTATCGAGCAATTAACCGGGGCCAGCCAGAATGTCGCGGCGCAGGCGCAGGGGCTGCTCCACCTGGCCCAGGTGCTCGACACAGCAGAAGCGTAACCCGGCATCGTCCGCCAAGCGGCGCGACGGCGCAACCAGGGCCGGAGCCGAGATCGGCTCCGGCCCTGGCGATCAAACGGAAAAATAAGGGCGAGCTTTCGCTCGCCAGGGAAGAGGTTATAAACAGGGGCGTCCCCCTGCAACGGATCAGCAAGTGAACCCGGTCCCTGCCGAGTGGCGACTAACTCGCCAGGGCGAGTGCGCGCTGCGGGCGGGCCGATAGCATGGGCTTGTCGGTGGCGGTCTGCTGGCGGGATAGGCGCACGAGGTCACGCTGGCGGACGACGTATTCGCCGCTTTCCATCTCGACGGCCAGATGACCAGCTTCAATGGCCTGGCAAATCTCGGCCAGAGTTAGCGGGCGCTCGGTGGTCATCATTGAGCGATTCATGAACTGCCTCCTGAAAGGTTACGGCGAAGGGCCGGTGATAATAAGTGGTTGCTATAATGACGTATGAGACCGACAATCGGTTGCGGTTCTGTGGGTCTCTAAAGCAATATACGTGCCAATTGCCTTATGTGTTCCACCTGGACGGTTCGCTGTAATACACTGTAACAACTCAACGATGGCAGGAGTCGCTCGGTCGGTGGCAACACTCTTATCATACCCGTCCCGCCCCCGGTACACATCGGCCAAAAGGCCATCACCGGATAGGACATTCCGCCCCCTCCGTCAGGGGGACGTTAGTCCCTGCCGGGCACAAAGGAGCGCCCCCGGCCCAGGCCGGAGGCGCTCGATGCCCATACGATGCGGCTATCACGCTAGCTGGCGACGGTGCCTGCCTGCAAGGGAGCGCATACGCCAGGGCGGGGCGGAAGACTTAGCGGGTGACGCGGGTTGCCCCGGCGTAGTGCGCGGCCCAGTAGGAACTCCACAGGTCGCTCAACTCCACCCCGGTGTTATAGTCGGCGGCATGGACAAACTTGCCGTTGCCGACATAGATGCCGATGTGCGAGATGCCGCTGCGATAGGTGTTGCGGAAGTAGACGATGTCGCCAGGGCGCAGGTCGCTGCTGCTGATGTGCGGGCCGCTGCCGATTTGCGCGTCCATCGAGCGCGACATCGAGACCCCGGCCTGATTAAAGACGTAGTAGACGAAGCCGCTGCAATCAAACCCGGCGGGCGTGGTGCCACCCCAGCGATAGCGATAGCCCAGGTATTTCAGGCCCACCTGGACCACCTTGCTGGCCCCGCTGGAGGCGGCGGGCGGTGGCTGGGGCGCGGCGCTCGCGCCACGCGACTGGCCGCTGCGGGCGGTGCTGGCTGCCGGTTGGGCAGCGGCCTTGGCGGCAGGTTTGGCGGCGGGGGCAGGTGTGGCCTTCGGCTTGGCGGCGGTCTGGAGGTATTTGCCCATGACCCATCCGGTGCTGGTGCCGTTCTTCACCTGATACCAGGTGATCCCATCGCTATCCTTGCTTGGCCCTTTCACCACCGAGACCACGGTGCCCGGATCGAAGGTATCGATCACCGTGGCGGAGGAGGCAGCGCTCTTGCGCACCCGCAGGGCATCCCCGTCCGTATACGATACCTGGGCGTAGCCCCCGGTCTTCAGGTTCGGTACGGCCCCGCGCGTATCGCTGCTCGGGGCAGCAACGACAGCCTTGGCGGGGCTGCTGGTGGTAGCGGCGGCGGTGGTGCTCCCTTTGCCTCCGGCCAGGAACTGGGCACCAATCCACCCGACCCGGCCCTCAATATCGACCCGGTACCAACGCTGGCCCGCCGCATCCTTGATCGGTCCTTCCAGGACCCAAACGACGGTGCCATCCGAGACCTGATCCTTCACATCGTAGCTGGAATCGGCCCCTTCGCGGAGATTAATGTTGTCGCCGTCCGTGTTCGCCACGTGGGCATAGGCGTTAGGCTTGACCCCGCTGTCCGCACTGGCCGGCGCGGCGGGGGTAAGTGCCAGTGCCATGAGCGCCGCCGCCAGGCACAGAGCAGATGTAATCCACATCTTTAGATGATTATGGCTCTTCAAACCCGGGTTCCTCCTGGTGATGCGATTTTCCTTAACTGGGGCAACGGGTGCGGCCTCTCGTCAGAAAGGGCCGGTACGGCCAAACACAACAGGAAAAGCAGGTGCTTACATCCTCTGTCGTGAAGAGGTGGGGCGCGGGGCCTGGCGGTAGGAGCGGATTAACGAGCCGAGGACCGTTCCCAACGCAGTCCTCGTAGCGGAGCCAGGGCAGCCGGGCGAACCCCGGTGGCGCACCACGCTCGTATCCTCCCCTACCGCGCGGGCTAACAAGGCGCGCGCGCCAGCCGGGCACGAGGCGACACTGTCCCGAGCCACGTCCGCGCCGTCCGAGCGATGGACAGCCACACACCAGACAGAAGATGCCGGAGATGAGGAGTATCAACCCGAGGATGAGAAAAGGAAGGCGACGCCTTCACCGTGGAGGAGGTGAGGGGTGCAGGGCGGCTAGAGCGGCCCAAACGCCGCGACTGGAAGGCTAGTAAAAACCAAAGAGTTAGGCGAATATGATTACGAACCACTTCCAGGTCTTCTTCAGAACTATCAGCTTGAAGCAAGGCCGTCAGCACCTCCTTTCCACCCGTCTGTGCCGCGCAACTAAGGCTACGCAGTGCAGAGAATAGCACAGCCTGGAATCCTTGTCAAGGGGCCAAATTTCCCTCCCTGGTCCCGCCCGCCATATTTACCCGAAAGTACTATGGATCACGGGATATGTCACAACCCTATTTTAGGGAGTATTCTAGGGGGCTTTTACCGCGGAGAATGTTCATACTTGCTGCATTGAATGTTATGTAAAACGTGGCAACGGTCTTGACCGCTTTGGCCGGGCAGGCACGCTCTCGCCAGAAGGCGGATTGCGCGGAGAAGTGCGGGGAGTAGCGTGCCGGGGGCGACTGCTTCTAATACTCCTGAAGCCAGCGCCATTCTTCGCGGGCGCGCAGGAGTTGCAGGGTGTTGATCAGGTAGTGGGCGACCAATGGGGCGAGGAGGCCGCCGGTCCAGAGGAAGAGCAGGCTGAGGCCGATACCCAGCGTGCCCGCCACCAGCATACCCAGCGACCCTTGTGGGGCGTGCATCCAGCCAAAGATGATCCCCAGCGGCACGATCAGCAGCAGCGGTGGAACCACCACCCCCAGGCCGCCAATCAAGAGGCTGCGAAACAGCATCTCTTCGAGCAACACGGCCAGCACCATCGCCGCCGGAACCAGCAGCCAGTCGCGGCGGTTGCGGGGGACGATGTTCATCATCACGACCGGGGAATAGACCCCTTTGCCCCAGTGGGCGATGGCCCACAGGGTCAGGCGGTTGACGGCGAAGGGGACCACCAGACCCACGGCCAGGCCAATCGCCAGGTCGCGGGCGGGATGCTCCAGGGTCCAGCCCAGCCGGGCCGGAGCCACGCCGCTGAGCAGCCCCAGGCCGAGGCACAGCCCGACCAGCGCCAGCTTGACCACGTTCTCGATCGGAGCCAGCAGCAGGTTTTCGCGCAGGGGGATGCTACGGAGCAAGCGCCCGCTCTGGTACGTCGCCCAGGCCAGCCCCGCCAGGAGAGTCAAAGACCCCAGCACAAAGAGGAGGAACATGATGCACTATTGTAGCACGCCCACTCCCCTGCTGTCAAAGCCGGGTGCCGCCTGCCGGGGCGGAGAGATGAAGGAATAACCGGGGGCAAACGGGGCACGATCTGCCCACCAGAGCGCTGCCGGGCGGGGATCACGCTGGCTGGCCGGGGTAACGATGGGCACGGGCGTCAGGTCGGGCACAGGGAGCGGCGCGACCGGGACGGGCTTGGCGGTCAGCAGGAGGATGATCACCAGGGTGGGCAGGGACAAAATAAAGTTGGTGAAGACCAGCGCGCTGGCAAACTTCACGTCGAGCTTAAACTGCGCGGCGTAGACCAGGCTGAGCAGGATGGCCGGCATGGCCGAATCGATGATCGCCACGCGGCTCATCACGTCGCCCATGTTGAGCAGGCGGGCGAGGAAAAAGGCCATGATCGGCGCGGCGATCAGGCGCACCAGTCCGGCCAGCAGGTTCGCCCGCCAGTAGATGGTCAGGTCGCGCCAGTTGATCGTCAACCCCAGCGAGAACATCATCAAGAAGCTGGTCGAGTTCGCCAGTGTGTCCACGGTCGTATCAACGATCGGCGGCAGGGTGTCGTTGTAGAAGAGCAGGCCCAGCAACATGGCGATGAACGGGGCCGAGCGCGGGATCGCCAGCAGGTCGCTGATGACGAAACGGCGGCCCTCGCCGTAGTAGGAGGCCACCACCAGCCCCAGCGTCACCAGCGGCACCAGGATGCCCAGTTCGCTGTAGAAGACATGATGGAACAGGGCATCGGGGCTGAGTCCGCCATCTTTGGTCAGGGTGGTAAACAGGGGGTAGCCGACGAAGGCGGTGCTGCCGAACATGACCGACAGCAAGAACGCGCCGGTTTTCTTGCGGTCGAGATGGAGCACATTGTTCGCCAGCACGTAGCCCAGCCCGGCGCAGCCCAGGATGACCAGCACAGCCAGCAGGGGGATTTTGAGCGATTCGAGGCCGAGCGCCTTGCCCGCCGTGCTGCGGATAGCGCGGAAGACCAGCGCCGGGAGTGTCACCGTGAGCACCACCCGGTTGATCATCGGCGCGAACTCGGCGGGCATGATATTGAACGCCTTCAGCACTGAGCCAAGCATGATCAAGACGACCAACGTCTGGATGGTGCTCAACATCAGGCTCAGGTCCGGGCTGGCTCCTGGCATCGTCTCCCCTGCCCTACGCGCGGTCTGGGCGATAGCGATGATACATATGATACATTATGTATAGTTATACTCCAAATAGGGCCGCCTGGCAAGCGGTGATCACGGCGGCGTGAACCGCCTCGACCGTGCCGCTGCCATCCACGATGACGATCCGTTCGCCCGCGTCCTGGGCGGCGGCGATCAGCCGGTCGTAGTTGGCGCGGATGCGGCGCAGCTTGGTCGTTTCTTCGTAAAGTTCGACCGTGCCGCGCCGCGCCGCCATGCGCTCGCCGCACACTTCGACGGGGACGGCGAGGAAGATGGTCAGATCCGGGGCGGGCGCTTTGCTATTCAGGGTGGCGACCCAGGATGCATCGGCCCCCAGCGCCTGGTAGGCCAGCGAGGAGAGCCGGTAGCGGTCGCAGATGACGGTGACGCCCCGTTCCAGCCGGGGGGCAATCTCCTGGCGCACATGGTCCAGCCGGTCGGCGGCATAGAGCAGGGCCAGCACCTCGTCGCCCAGCGGCTCCCACGCGCCCGGCGCGGCCTCGGCGGCGGCCCCATGCTGGCGGTGCGGCGGGTAGCCCAGGCGACGGGTCAGCGCCCAGCGGACGACGGACCCCGCCGGACCTTCGCTCGGCTCCTTGGTGGCGATGGCCTCGCCCCCCTGCCCCACAAACCAGTCGCGCAGCCGCGCCGTCTGGGTCGTCAAGCCGGAACCGTCCAGCCCCTCAAAGACAATAAAATATCCATGTTGTTGATCCATAGCCTTTATTATAGACGCGGGGGCGGGGTTACGCAAATCGTGAAACGTGAGGCGTGATGCGTGAGGGCGGGGGTTGTTAGTGGGCTGATCAGGATGGAGGGGCGAGGACACGCAAGGAGACAGCGCGCTCCCCTACTTCGAGGTAGTGCGCTTGCGAAGCATAGATTTGGGCCAAGCGCCGGATATCTGCGCCATACTCGGCCAGCAGCGTGGCCGCTTGCGTGGGCCGCGCCCCCTGCTGGCGGAGCTGGGATACGCGGGCCTGAATGGGTCCCCGACGACCTCCAAGGTTCGCCCACGCGAAGCGATCAGCGAGCATTTCGTCTATGATGACGGCGACGAAATGGTCCCGCGATCGATTCCGCGTTGTCTCGTCTAGCTGGTAGTATGTTTTCGTAGTCACTCCCTCTTTGCTTAGACAGTCACCGGACAATGACCCCTCATATGTGGAGCTACTGTGATTATACGGGCAAAAATGCATCCCGCACAAATATCACGCCTCACGTTTCACGTTTCACGTTTCACGTTTTCCGTCCGCAGTGGCAAAAAGAATCGGGGTAGGCTATAATGGGGCGAACGTGATGACAACGACTGTGAGTGGGGATAAGGCGACCGAGCGCCGCCGCTTGAATATTCGGGGCGTGCGCGTGGATATGGGCACGCTGGACGAGGCGGTGGCGCGGTGCGCAGCGTTGCTGCGGACACCGGGCGGGCGGCTGGCCCAGGTGGCGACGGTCAACCCGGAGTTTGTCATGATCGCGCAACGGAACGCCGAGTTCCGCGCCGTGCTGAACGGGGCGGCATTGGCGACTGCCGACGGCGTGGGCATCATCTGGGCGGCCCGCCTACTGGGCCGCCCGATCCGCGAGCGCACGACGGGGGTGGCCCTGGTCCCCCGGCTGGCCGAACTGGCGGCGCGGGAGGGCCACCGGCTCTTCTTGCTGGGGGCTGCGCCGGGGGTGGCCGAGGCGGCGGGCCGCATCCTGACCGACCGCTATCCCGGCCTCCAGATCGTGGGCACCTACGCCGGGTCGCCCGCGCCGGACGAGCAAGAGGCGATCAACGCACGGATCACCGCTAGCCGGGCCGACATGTTGTTCGTGGCCTTTGGCGCGCCGCAGCAAGACCTGTGGATCGCCCGCAACGCCGCCCGGCTGCCGACTGTGCGGCTGGCAATGGGCGTCGGGGGCGTCTACGACTACCTGACCGGGCGCGTGCCGCTCGCCCCGCCCCTGTGGCGACGGTTGGGGCTGGAATGGCTCTACCGCCTGATCCACCAGCCCTGGCGCTGGCGGCGGATGCTGGCCCTGCCGCGCTTTGTGCTGGCCGTGCTGGCGCAGAAGCTGGGCGGACGTAGCAGTTAGAAATTAGAAGTCAGTCTGCCCGCACTCCTGGGGGGCTGAACCCTGGATAAAGGATAAGCGATAGTTATGCGCGATGAGCCGGATACCTTTGATTGGACCCCTGATGCGGTGCGCCACGCGACCGCCACTGCCCCACCCCCCGGCGCAGACGCGACGGCAGAGACAGGCCGCAGTGTCGTCGCCGTCCCGCTCGCCGATGTGCGACGCGATCCCGGCACCCAGAGCGAACTGGTGACGCAGGCGCTGCTGGGCACTCCGGTGCAGCGGATGGCCGAGAAACCGGGGGATGCCTGGGTCTATGTCCGGCTCCCCGACTATGAAGGCTGGATGGAGCGTACCGCCCTTGCCGTCGAAGCGGCAACTGCCCCCGCAGCGGACCAGTATGTACGGGTGACGCCGAGCACCGCCCCGTTGCAGATCATGGGCACCAGCGCACCGGCGGAAAGCTGGACGGTTTACGCGGGCACCCTGTTGCACCGGCTGGAGACGGAGCCAGGCGGGCAGGTGCGCGTCGCCCTCCCCGATGGTCGCCAGGGCACCATCGCGGCGACGGCGCTGGCTCCGCTGCGCGAGCAGGACGGCCCCCAGGGCGCGTGGCCGGCGATCCTGGCGACTGCCCGCGAGTTCCTGACGACGCCCTACCTGTGGGGCGGCATGAGCCGCCAGGGGATCGATTGCAGCGGCTTCGTCCAGATCGTCTACCGGGTGCATGGCTACGGGATGCCCCGCGATGCCGATCAGCAGTTCAACACGCTGCCCCAGGCCGTGGAGTACGGGGCCTGGCAGCCGGGCGACCTGCTCTTTTTCGGCAAGGGACCAGCGGCGATTACCCATGTCGGGATGTATATCGGCAACAGCCAGGTCATCCACGCCAGCGGCAAAGGCCCGGTGCCGTCGGTCCAGATCCAGAGCCTCGACCCCACCGCCCTCGATTATGCCGAGCGGTTGGTCACGACCTATGTCGGGGCGCGGCGGGTACTGCGTGATGCGTGATGCGTGATGCGTGATGCGTGAAACGTCTTCTGCATCTTGCGTACTGCGTATTACGTATATTATAGGGTAGACGATTTAGGGTAGACGATTTTTGAGTTCTACCGTCATCACGCATCACGCATCACGTTTCACGAGCCTAGAGGAGCCGTCTTTGTCTATCAATGGAAGCCCGCAGGACGACACCGCGCTGGGGCGCGAACCGGAGGTGCTGTTCTGCGCCAACCACCCCACCGTGCCGACCAGCCTGCGGTGCTCGCGCTGTAGCAAGCCGATTTGCGCCCGCTGCCGGGTCGCCACCCCCATCGGGTATCGCTGCTATGACTGCGCGGGCCTGCAATCGGTGCCGACTTATGCGGTGGATAGTAATTATTATGTCAAGGCGCTGGGCGTTGGAGTGGGGGCAGCGGCAGGGATCGGGGTGCTCTGGGGGCTATTCCCCGGCTTCGACTTCTGGGCGGCGCTGATCATGGGGATTGTGGTCGGGGAAGGGGTAAGCTGGGCGGCGAACATGAAGCGCGGGCCGGGCTTGCAGATGGTCGGGCTGGTCGCCGTGGCGCTGGGTATCGTCGTCAGCCGCCTCGTGCTGCAAGTCGTCCTCACCAACTTCGGGTTGCAGAACCTGCTGGCGAACATCCCCGGCAACGATATTCCCAGCGCCCTGTTCAACCTCCGCGACCTGGCCGGCCTCCTCTTCTACCTGCTGCCGTTCGGCCTCGTCTTCTACCGGCTACGTTGATGGCCGACCTCCTCTCCCTCCTGCCCCGGTTGCACGACAAACGTATTGTCGTGCTGGGCGACCTGATCCTGGACGAATACATCATGGGCACGCCCACGCGGGTCTCGCGGGAAGCGCCGGTGGTGGTGCTGGACTTCACCCGGCGCTTTGCCCTGCCCGGCGGGGCGGCCAGCCCGGCCTGCAACGTCGTGTCGCTGGGCGGGGTGGCCGTGCAGATCGGCGTGGTCGGGGCCGACGCGGCGGGCGAAGAGTTACGCCGCACGCTGCGTGAGCGTGGGGTGCAGGCCGTGGGCATGGTGGTGGACCCCGCCCGCCCGACGATCAAAAAGACGCGCATCGTGGCCCAGGGGCCGCAACGCCTGCCCCAGCATGTCGCCCGGATCGATATGATGGACCGCCAGCCCATCGCCGGGCTGGTCGAGCAGCAGGTGATCGCCGTGCTGGAAGCGGAGCTGGCCCGCGCCGATGCGCTGCTGATCAGCTACTACCGCAGCGGCACGATCAGCCCCAATGTGGTTGAAGCGGCCCGCGTACTCTGCCAGGAGCGCGGCATCCTCACCACGGTGGACGCACAGGACGACTTCCACATGTTTCACGGCGTCACCCTGTTCCGCTGCAACGACCGCGAAGCCGAACTGGCCTTGCGCCGCGACCTGCGTACCGAAGAGGATTTCCAAACCGGCCTGCGGGAACTGCGCGAGGAGTTAGAAGTGCGCTCGGTGGTGGTGACACGCGGCGGCGAGGGCATGTCGCTGCTCGATGAACACGGCGATTATTATCATATCCCGGTCACCGACACCAGCGAGGTGTTCGACATCACCGGGGCGGGCGACACCGTGATCGCCGTCCTCACCATCGCCCTCGCCGCCGGAGCCAGCCTGCTCGACGCCGCCCGGCTGGCGAACGCCGCCGCGGGCGTGGTCGTCCGCAAGTGGGGCAACGCGCTCATCACCCCCGGCGAACTGGCCGAAGCGGTGATGACGAGTGATGAGTGATGAGAACGGATAACGAGCGGCCCCACCTATAATCAGGTAGGGTCGCTCGTTATTTGCAAATGAGCAAAGCAAAATCTCATCGCTCATTGCTCATTGCTCATTGCTCGTCTTGGTGCGCAGAGGGGGACTCGAACCCCCACGCCCTTGCGGGCACCAGCTCCTAAGGCTGGCGCGGCTGCCGTTACGCCACCTGCGCCAATGTTCTCGCCGTGTTGCCCCCAATTATACCGCAAGCACCCGCCAAATACCAGTCCCCGGCGCGGGCGATCCGGCGTACCGCCCGGCACAAAAACGCGACCGGCCTCATGAGGCCGGCCACATGGTTATTGCTGATTGAGGGGGTCCCTTACCGGGTCGGCGCAGAATCAGCGAGGCTGGCGAACTCCGGGTCGGTCACATCGCGGCCACTGTTACCCAGATCGCTGTTGGCTTCATCAGCCGCAGACCAATCAGAGACGGGCTGGGAGACGCGGGAATAGCCGGGGCGCGGGCGCTCTCCCGACTCTTCTTCGTCCCAGGCGGTCTCGGCAGGGTAGACGTGGGGGCGGTCAGTCGTTGTTTCCATGGAAAGGACTCCTTACGTTAGCCTCATAGCGGGCGGCAGTAAAACAACGCACATGGCCCCAATGCCAAATGCCGATGTGCTGGCACGCATCGTTGCGGCCTCATCGGTGGGTCTATTCTACACGATGCGGAGCCAAAGCGCAAGGGCAACCTGCCCCAAAATCGGGGGAGTTTATTGTGCAGGTTGCCGGAACGGCTCCTGGATCACAACAGCCCGGCGCGGGCCGGGCTATTGCATCGGGCTATTCCTCTGGCGCGGGCCGGGCTATTTCCCGTCCGGGCGCACCGGCTGCACGCCGGGCTGCGGCACCGTCGCCGGGGCGGGGGTGCGGGTGGTCTCCAGGTAGCCGATGAACATGATCGCCACGCCGATCGCCATCGGCGGGTAGAGCCAGGCGTGGGCATCAAAGACGCGGGCCAGGGTGCCGCCAAAGGCGACGACCAGGGTGCCCACCGCCAGCAAGACACAGCCCATCATGCGGTGAAACTGGATGTGCTTGCGCCAGAAGACGAAGGCGCTATAGAGCGCGCCGCCGACGATCAAGAGCGTCCCGATGCTGTTGCTCACCGCCGCCAGGATGAGCGGCAGCGACCCGCTCACGCCCACGGCCTTCCACGGAGCCGACCCGACCAGTTCGGTCGGATTGATCGGCTGCATGAACACGGCGAGGATGGTCAGGAGACTGAACACGCCGGATATCGCCAGCAAGGCCGTCTTCCAGCGCGGGGCCAGCAGGATCAATTCGCCCAACCCCAACAGCGCCACCGCCAGGATCGCCCCGCTGATATAGTAAAGCCGCACCAGCAGATCATTCCAGCCCCAGATATCGGCAGCCAGCTCGAAGGCTGCGCCCGCGCCGAAGAGGACGAACGAGATGCCCCAAACCAGCTCATGAGTGCGCCGCGCCGGGGCGGCCATATAGTGATTCAAGATCACAATCGCCAGGGCGAACCCGATCACCATTGCCGAAAAAGGCAGCAAGACCATCAGCCGGTCTCCTTTCAAGTAGACATGACACGAGGCCAGTAGGTTGCCAAACAGGCCGCACCCTGATCCTCTGTAGTGTACCATGTTGCGTCCTCTGCCGACAAGGAATCAGACCTTAATGTTGCATGAAAACTGGGCGGGG
>JBBSAN010000132.1:0-11864 GCA_038252265.1 Chloroflexia bacterium | reverse complement strand
GCCTGCTGGAACTCGTCGTCAGTGGCGTAAAAGACGACCTCGGTAAACCCGGCGATGTCGGCTTGCAGATCGGGGTGGTCGGTCGGTTTCACATAGTTGTTGAAATCGTGCAGCAGGGTCACCAGGAAGGTGGTAAAGTAGCGCATGTAGTCGTCGGCAGCCAGACGAGCGGCCTCTTGCGCGTCGATCCGGGGCAGCTGATCCAGCCGATACACTTTTTCTTCCATCCCTTTGACCGGGCGCGTGTCGGCCACGCTGACCATTCCGGCATCCAGCAGAGTCTTGAGGTGGCGATAGATCGAGGACTTCGGCACATCGGGCAGCCGATCCGCGATCTCCTGGGTGGTCAACTGGTCGGCTACCAGCGTTTGCAGGATGCGCAGGCGAATGGGGTGCAGGAACAGTTCGATTTTGCGGGAAGGCATCGGCCCGGCGCTCCAATCGGTGCGGTAATGTTATCAATATTAATAACATTAATCGCGCGGCTTGTCAAACGCGGGGATCAGGGATCAGGGATCAGGGATCAGGGATCAAATGTTGGGAGTTGGGAGTGCAGTCATCCTGAACGCAGTGAAGGATCTTATTGGTGGTCAGCGGTGCTGAGGTCAGGGATCAGGGATCAGGGATCAAGTGTTGGGAGTTGGGAGTGCTGTCATCCTGAACGCAGTGAAGGATCTTATTGGCGGTCAGCGGTGCTGAGGTCTGTGCCTCCCGCTTCGGCAACCCCCAGGCCACCCCGACAAGATCCTTCACTGCGTTCAGGATGACTGATCGGGCCTGGGCTGCCAACCTCCTTGATCCCTGATCCCTGATCCCTGATCCCTACGAACGGAACGACTCGTCCCCTTCCTGGGCCAGACGGCGGAAGAGGTGGGCCAGGAAGGCGGCTTCGTCGGCGCGGGGCACCGCCCGCAGCAGCACCGCCCGCAGGATCTCCATATCATGGGCGACGTGGGGCAGCGGACGCCCGCCCGGCCCGCGCAGCAGCGCATCCAGCGCGGCGAACATCGCCTCCCGGTCGGCCCCCAGCGCGGGGACCAGATCAGGGGTGGACGGTGGGGCGGCCTGCGCGGCCAGCCAGAGTTCATAGGCCACCACGAGAGCGGCCTGGGCCAGGTTCAGCGAGTGGTTCGCGGGGGCGGTGGGTATGGTCAGGAGGAGGTGGGCATCGCCCAGGGCTTCGTTCGGCAGACCGGTATCCTCCCGCCCGAACAGCACCGCCACCGGGGCCGCTGCCTGGGCCGCTGCCAGCAGGGCCGGGGCGGCAGCGCGCGGGGTTTGCCGGGGGCGGCGCACGCGGCGGGCGCGGCCTGTCGTCGCCGCGACCACGCCGCAGTCGGCCAGGGCTGCCGCCAGATCGGGGTAATGGGTGATCCCGCCGATGATCTCCTCGGCCTGATGCGCCACCCCGGCCACCCGCCCGGCATCGAACGCTGCCGGTTCGACCAACCGCAGCCGCCGCAGCCCAAAATTGCTCATCGCCCGCGCCACGCCGCCGACGTTGACCACATCCTGGGGTTGATAGAGGATGAAGATGATGTTATCGAGCATGGCGTGATGGGTGATGCGTGATGCGTGATGCGTGATGCGTATTGCCTTGTACTAACCCACTGGTCACCAACTACCAACCACCAACCACTAACCACCAACCACTAACCACTAACCACCAACCACTAACCACCAACCACCAACCACTCATCACCCGTCACACAATCAGCATGGCGTCACCGAAGGAGAAGAAGCGGTAGCCTTCTTGTACGGCGGTGGCATAGGCGGCCAGCAGGCGTTCGCGGCCCACCAGGGCGCTGACCAGCATGAGGAGGGTGGAGCGCGGCAGGTGAAAGTTGGTCAGCAGCACCTCGGTCAAGCGGAAGCGGAAGCCGGGATAGATAAAGAGGTCGGTCCAGCCGCTGGCGGGGGCGAGGGTGGCGTGGCCGGGGTCGCCCAGGTGTTGGGCGCGGGCGATGGTTTCCAGCACGCGCACGCTGGTCGTGCCCACGGCGACAATCCGGCCCCCGGCGGCGCGGGCGGTATTGATCGCCGCGGTCGCCTCCACCCCGCATTCGTACCACTCGTGGTGCATCGGATGGGTGGTCGGGTCCTCCTCCTGCACCGGGCGGAAGGTGTCCAGGCCCACATGGAGCGTGACCGTGGTGAACCCGATCCCTTTGGCCTGTAAAGCCGCCAGCAGCCGGGGCGTGAAATGAAGGCCCGCCGTGGGCGCGGCGGCAGAGCCACGCGTCTGGGCGTAGACCGTCTGGTAACGTTCGGGGTCGGCAGGAGTCTGCTTGATGTAGGGCGGCAGGGGCAGGAGACCGAACCGCTCTAACCACGGCGCGGGCGGCGCGGTGAAGCGCAGCACCCGCCCGCCGACCTCGGTGCGGCCCACTACCTCGGCCTCGATCACCGGGCCGTTCTGCGGCGCGGCAAAGCGCAGGCGGGTGCCGGGGCGGATGCTGCGTCCCGGCTGGACCAGCGCCTCCCAGAGCAGGGCCGTTTCGGCGGCGGGCGACGCCCCATCCAGGGTGCCGGTCGCATCCAGGCTGGGGCGCAGGAGGAGCGCCTCCACCCGCCCCCCGGTCAGGACCTTTTCGCCAAAGAGCCGCGCCGGGATCACCCGGCTTTCGTTGGCGACCAACAGATCGCCGGGGCGCAGGTAGAGGCCGATATCGCGGAACACGCGGTGCTCTATGACCCCGCTGTCGCGGTGCAAGACCAGCAGGCGCGAGGCGTCCCGTGGCTCGGCGGGCGTCTGGGCGATCTGCTCGTGGGGCAAATGATAGTCAAAATCGCTGGTACGCATAGGTGGTATAGGTGGTCTCAGAGGTAAGGCGCGGACTCGGCGGCCCCCGCCAGCAGGCTGCCCGCCGGGATGAATTTCGCCAGTGGCCCGGCCCACAGCGCATCGAGCAAATCGGGCGTGGGATACGCCCCCAGGTAGTAGGCTCCGCCGCCGCCCATCCCCGCCTGGTGGGTGAGCGCCGCCCCGCCGGCATAGTAGTCGGCAGCGTAGGTCCAGACGGTTGTCGCGTCGGTCGGGCGCAACACCTCGGCCCAGGTCGGGCAGGCGACCGTGCTGCCGGGGGCCGTCTCGACCACGGCGGACATGGTGGGCGGCAACGACAACGTCTCGGCCACTTCCATCCCGAACAACGAGGTCAGCCCCTCTGGCAGGGCGTTTTCTACCCACGTATTATACGCTGTGCGGGTATGGAGCCGCAGCGCGGCCAGCAGGGTGCCCCCGGCGGCCACATATTGATGCCAGTGCTCCGCCTCATCGTCGTCATAGAGGGTCGCGCAGGAGGCGATGACCAGCTTATAGCCGTCCAGACGGTGCCCGCGCCGGATGATGTCCACCCGCACGCCGCGCCGCCACAGGCTCTCGTAGAAGGCCAGGGCCACGGCGCGGTAGCGGAAATCGCGGTTGTGCGGCTCGTGCTGGATCGACCAATCATCGTCGTAGCTCCACAGCAGCGCCACCGGGGCTTGCTGGCGGTAGACGGGCAGCATGGTCGGCAATTCTTGGGCGAGGGTCGCCACCTCGCCGTAGCCCCGGTCCGGGGTGGCATCGTGGCGCAACAGGCCGCTGTGGTACTGCTCCGCGCCCACTGTGCCCGCCCGCCAGCGGAAGTAGACGACCGCCGCCGCCCCATGCGCCTGCGCCTCCAGTGTCCAGTCGCGCACCTGGCCGGGCGGCACCGGCGGATTATAGTCCGTCCAGTTGATCGGTCCCGGCTGCTGCTCCATCACCCAGTAGGGCTGGCCTTTCAGGCCCCAGACAAAGTCGTGGTTGAACCCCACTTCGGCGGGGCCGCTCGCCCCGTGCGGATAGTTGTCCCAGCTAATAAAGTCAAGCGGGACGGCCAGGTCGTAATAATCCACCTGGTCATCACCGGCAGAAAGGTTGGTGGTCAGGAACGCGCCGGGGTCCGCATCGCGCAGGATGCGGACCTGCTCCTGCATAAAGTCCACAGTGAGATCCGAAGCGAAACGATCATAATCGAGGACGAGGCTGGGGTTGTGGCCCGAGATTGCCGTGGGGAGCGGCACCGGGATCTGTCCCCAATCGCTGTAGATCTGGCTCCAGAAGACGGTGCCCCAGGCCTGGTTCAGCGCGCCCAGCGTCCCGTATTTCTGTTCCAGCCACTGTTGGAACCCGGTGCGGCAGCGGGCGCAGTAGCAGCGCGCCGTGCCCGCGTTGCCCAGTTCGTTGTCGATTTGCCAGCCGATCACCGCCGGATGTGCGCCAAAGTGGGCCGCTTCTGCCGCGACGATACGGCGGCAGGCCGCCCGGTAGACGGTGCTGGAGGGGCAATAGTGCCGCCGCCCGCCGAAGGAGGCCAGGTGACCATCGGCGCGTACCGGCAGCACCTCGGCATTATCGGCGGCCAGCCAGGCGGGCGGCGCGGCGGTCGGCGTGCCGAACACCACCTGCAAGCCCTCGCTCGCCAGCGCGGCCAGGGCAGCGTCGAACAGGCTCCAGTCGAACCGCCCCGCTGCCGGTTCCAGCAAGGCCCAGGCAAACTCGCCGATCCGCACCACCGACAGCCCGGCCTCGCGCATCAGCCGGGCATCGGTGGCCCAGCGCCCCCGATCCCAGTGCTCCGGGTAGTAATCCACACCCAATCGCATATTGCCACGCTCCCCTGCTGAGTGATAAGAACGGAGTGATAAGAACGGAGTGATGAAAACACAAGAATGCGCCGTCGTTGTCCTATTATAGCGTATTTCGCCCGCTATATCTGCCAGCGGGCAAAGTAGCACCGACAGGACGAACCAAAAGAAGGGGGCAACACCATTGTTGCCCCCTCCTGTGAGTGTGCTAGCGAAAGGACACAGGTACCAGGATCGTGCCCTTCCGGGGGGGTGGCCCAACGCCACCCCGCCGGATCGGTGTTAGCGCCGCCGCGCGGGCGTCTGGCAGTTGGGGAAGAAGGCGGAGGCCGCGATCTTCGCCAGCTGTCCACGGGTCGTGTTGTTGTTGGGGCGGAAGTAGGAGAGATTGCCCGGCGCGACGCACGGCTCCCCGACCCCACCGCAAGGATAGCCGCCGATGATGCCACGCGCCGACAGCCGCTCGATCCACAGCCAGAAGGTGCTGCTGTACGGTGCGTCTTCAAACGTTTGTTGATCCACCGGCACCGGTTCGTTGAAGTTGGCGGCGTTGGCGACGATCTTGGCGATCTGGCCGCGGGTGGCGTTATTATTGGGGCGGAAGTAGGACCGGTTGGTGGGCGCAACGCACGGTTCCAGTGGGCTCTGCCCGCAGGGGTAGCCACCGACATAGCCGCGCTGCGAAAGCCGCCCGATCCAGAGATAGAATGTATTGGAGGGGGGTACATCTTCAAAGAGTTGGCCGCTCACCGGCTCCCCGAACCCGGCAGCGCTCGACACGATCTTGGCAAGCTGTCCACGGGTGACGTTGTTGCCGGGGCGGTAGTACGAGCCGGGGCAGGGTTCGCCTGGCCCACCGCACGGGTAGCCGCCGACAATCCCCTGGCAGGCCAGGCAGCGGATAAAGGTATAGAAGGTGCTGCCTACCGGCACGTCCTCGAACTGGATCGGGCAGACCGTCGGCGTGATCGTTCCCGTAGGGGTGACAGTCGCGCTGCGCGTGGGCGATCCAGTGCGGGTGACGCTGGGCGTGCGCGTCGGGGTGGTGGTCGGTGGCGTGCCGGTGATCGTCGCCGTGCGCGTCGGGGTATTGGTCGGGGTATTGGTCGGGGTGCGGGTGATCGTCGCCGTCGGGGTGTCGCAGGCCTGGCGCAGGCCCAGCGCCCAGAGGCCCAGCGTGCCGCCCGTCCCGTTCACGACCGTATCCGTCACAACCAGGGTCCATGTTCCGTAGGCTGGCTCATTCAACAACCCGGACAGCGGTACTTCGGGCCGGTAGGTGTTGTTACCGGGCGGGCAGGTGGTGCCGATCGCCGAACCACCGTTGTCATGCAGATTAAAGTTGGTGTTCGAACTATTCCAGGAGTCACCCGAACAGATATTGGTGAACAACTGGATATGGGTGCCCGATGGGCTGACCAGCGCCACCTGGAGGTCGGATGCACTGGTGTGTGTGATGATGATACTGTCCAGGATCACACTCAGCACACTGCTTGGCCCAAGACCGACGCTCACGGTGGAGCTGATCGTCGCCCCATCGGCAATCGTCAGCGGCAGAGTCTGGTCCGTAAAGTAGAAATAATTGCAGACCGGGACCGTGGCGGTCGCCGTGGCGGTGCGGGTCGAAGTAGGGGTGACCGTGTAGGTCGGTGTGCGCGTGTTGGTCGGGGTGTTGGTCGACGTGCGCGTGTTGGTCGGGGTGGTCGTGGGGGTGCCCTGTAGCGGGGCGTTGCCGGTGGATACCACCGCCGCTCGCGCGGCTAGCTGCTCCGGCCAGTGCGCGCTCACCGGGCGGGTAGCCACCCAGCCCGCCCCTGTCGCTAAGACGGCCAGTAATACGAGGCCCAGTAATCGCAAAACAATTTGTCGCATGGATTCGTGCCCTTTCTCGTGCCCAACGATAGAGATGAAGGTCGGAAGTTCGCCCGTGGAGGATAAAGAAAAGCGAACATCACCTGGAGCGCGTGTCCCTTACCGCAGTAGTCCCGCTGCCAGCCACAACGGAAAGGGGTAGGCACGCCCAGAACTATAACAGATCGTAGCACAGTAATCACAGGTGCAACAATGGGTACAGATCGGTTAGTTGGGAAGACCAATGGTCCTTAAGATGAAGGAAGGACGGCCCAAAAATCGGGACGATCGGGTAACACAGGTCCTAAAACGGGAGGCGACGCAGTGCGTCGCCTCCCGCGAGTTCGTGTTCTCTTGAAGGGGTAGACCAGAAAGCATGATCCGGTGGGGCGACCTGGAGTCGCCCCACCGGATTCGGTGTTAGCGCCGCCGCGTGGGCGTCTGGCAGTTGGGGAAGAAGGCGGAGGCCGCGATCTTCGCCATCTGTCCACGGGTGGCGTTGTTGTTCGGGCGGAAGTAGGGCCGGTTGGCCGGCGCGACGCACGGCTCAAACGGGCCGCCGCAGGGGTAGCCGGTGATGATGCCGCGTGCCGCCATCCGCTCGATGTAGACGTAGAAGGTGCTGCCCACGGCCACATCCTCGAAGGTCTGGCCGGTCGGGGTTTCGGTCCACCCTGCCGCGCCGCTGGTGATCTTCGAAAGCTGCCCCCGGGTCACGTTGTTGTTGGGGCGGAAGTACGGGCGGTTGGTCGGGCTGACGCACGGCTCGAACGGACCGCCGCAGGGGTAGCCACCGATGATCCCACGCACCGAGAGCCGCTCGATCCACAGGGCGAAGGTGCTGCCCGGCGGGACATCCTCGAAGGTCTGCTGGGTCGAAGGCACGACATCGTTGAAGCCTGCCGACTCGGAGACGATCTTGGAGACCTGGCCGCGCGTGACGTTGTTATTGGGCCGGTAGTAGTTGCCGGGGCACGGTTCGCCAGGGCCACCGCAGGGGTAGCCGCCAACGATGCCCCGGCAGGCCAGGCAGCGGATGTAGTCGTAGAACGTGCTGCCCACCGGCACGTCATTGAAGGAGATGGCGCAGGTGGTCGGCTGCGGGGTCGCTGTCACGGTGCTCGTCGCTGCGCCAGGAGTGACGGTGTTGGTCGGCGGGGCGGGCGGCGTTGCGGTCGGGGTCCCGTTGGGCGGGCAGGTCAGGCCGATCACGCTTAGCGTGTAGCCGACACAGCCGGTGTTCCCCGTGTACTCCTCGACATCGACCACGAAGGTCGCACCGGCAGGCACATTGAACGAGAAATCGGTGGGACCAGTGCTGGGGGTGCCGCCCGTATCGGCCAGGTAGTTCGCGCAGAGATTGTTCGGGTCGAAGCTGGTCAGATAGGCCGCCGCCGCCACTCCAGCACTTGCGCCGCCACAGTTGGTGCCATCCAGATTCACTGTGATGCAGACGGTGCTACTGCTATTGTTGGTGAAGGTATAGGTGTCATAGTGGAAGGGACCCGGGTCGGGGACCTGGCCGGGGCAGGACTGCGAGACAGCACAGGTGCTGGGAGGCCCCTGGATATCGAGATAATCGACATGGCTGGGGTCGCTGGTGTCGATGGACCCCTGGAACACCTGCGGCCCGGAGCAAGGGGTCGGCGTGGCTGTTCCACCACCGCCAGGGGTCACCGTGGCGGTCGCGCTGGGCGCAGGGACCGTCACCGTGCGGGTGGCTGTGTTGGTCGGGCCGGGGGTCACTGTGCGGGTCGCCGTCGGTGGGGTGCCGGTGGCGGTCGGCGTCGGGCTGGCCCCGAACGGGCCGGAGGGCAGCGGCCAGGCATAGGCCCCGCGCCCACGGGTGAAGACCGCCAGGGTGGTGAAGCCACGGTCGATCGCCATATCCCAGATCATGACGTTGGGCATCCCGGTCTGGAAGCGGAACCAGGTTGGCGACCCGGCGGTGATGTCGTTGGTGTAGTACAGCCCCCAGTCGCTGCCGAGGAAGACCTGCTGCGGGAAGAGCGGGTTCGCCAGGACCGAGTCGATCGGGATGTTCGGCAGGTTGCCGCTCTTGTTGGCCCAGGTGAACGTGGCGCAGTTGGCGGTGCAGGTCACCTGATAGAGGTGGCCCGGCGTGCCCGGCGTATTCTCATCGAAGCCGCCGACCGCCGCGTAACCGACCAGCGGGTTGACCGGGTCGGTCGCCACATCGAGGATCGGGCGGTTGGGCAGCACGCTGTTGCCACCGGTCACGTTGACCCAGGTGGCGGTGTTGGCTGTGCCCTGGCCCAGGTTGAAGCCATATTGCACGTTGCCGTCGTTGGTGCCGACGATGGCCGTGGTGGAGATGCTCACCGCATAGCTCAACTGGTTGATGAACGAGCGGTCGGCCAGGGTGTTCTTGGTCAGGTCGGGGCTGTTCGCATACCAACTGCTGGCCGGGATCGCGCCCAGGATCGTCTCCCAGACGCGGTAGCTGCCCGCGACCATGTGGGTGCAGCCGGTGGCCGGGCAGTCATACTTGTAAATTTCGTAGGGGAAGACGAAGCTGACTCGGGGCGAGTCAGCCCCCCAGCCGCCGGTGGCCGAGATCTGGCCGCCGTAGGCACCGGTGGTGCTCACGGCCAGGTTGCCGTTCTGGCTCTCCTGATACCAGCGCTGGCCGAGCACCGGCTCGATCCGGGCATACATGCCGTCGCCGCCCTTGCGGAGCTGCCACAGGGCCGGGCCGACGGCATTGCTGGGCCAGACGTAGACGGCAGAGCCGTTGTCCTGCGCTCCCGCGTTGATGCCGGGCGCGCTGGAGGTGGCGAAGTTGGCGGTAATGTCGCCGGAGTAGAACTCGATGGTGTTCAGCGAGTCGTTCAGGCGGTTGAAGGTCGGGCTGGCCGCGTCGGCGTTCAGCGTGACATAGGAGCCGCCGTCGCTGCCGGTCATCAGCACGCTGGAGGAACCGGGCACATAGGCCAGCGCGTGCTGGTCTACGTGGACGGTCGTGCCGCCCGCATAGCCGCAGGTCAGGTCGGTGAAGGAGGTGCCGCCGTTGGTCGAGCGGAAGATGTCAATGGCGTCAGCATAGACCGTGTTAGCATTGTTCGGATCGACCGTGATGTTCTGGTTATACCAGCTTTGCGCGCCTGCGGTATCACAGCCGCTAAAGCTGGCACTGGTGGCCGTCTGGCTCCAGGTTGTGCCCCCGTCGGTGGTCTTCCAGACGCCCAGCACGCCGCCACGGTTGGTGACGATGGCCTGCACAATGGCGTAGATGGTCACATTGCCGCTGCCAGGACCGGTGGTGCTGGGGGCGAAGGCCATGTCCACGCGGCCCAGCGTGTCGCCACCGGCCTGATAGACCGGGATGCCGCTACCGGTGCCGGTGGGCCAGCCGTTGCCGGGGGTGGTAGTCAAGGTCCAGCTTGCCGGGCAGCCCGAAGCGGGCACCGTCGTCTTATAGATCCCGTTCGCACCGTTTTCGGCCAGGTTGACCTGCACGGTCGTGCTATAGCCACGCGCGCCCACGGCCACGTAGAGGTCGGTGCTGCTGCCCGTATCGCGCATCAGCAGGCCGGTCACGTCCTGGCGCTGGGTGGGGAAGGCGTCCGGCAAGCAGGGGCCGCTCCAGGTGTCGCCCGCGTCATAGGAGAAGAAGACGCCGGTTTTGGTGCCCGCGACGATGTTGTTGCTGTTGCGCGGATTGACCCCCACCTTGCCGATGGCATTATATTGCGGATAGACACCGGGGGGCTGGGGATAGATCGGGGCAAACACGTTTGCGCCCTTGATCGTCCAGGTCGTGCCCGCATCGGTGCTCTTGAGCAAGCCCGCGCTGCCCATCGAGAACGAGCCGAAGTTCAGGTCACCGGTACCCGCATAAACGGTGTTGTGGTTGTTCGGGTCAAGGGCGATGTTGTCGATTGAGGTGGTGGAGATCAGCGGATCGTCCATCACCGGTGCCCAGGTGGTGGCGGCGGTGCAGCAAGTGGTGGTCTTCCACACGCCGCCGCCGACTGCCGCCAGGTAGGCAACATTGTTGCTCACCGGATCCACGACGATCCAGTTCACCCGCCCGGCGACATGGCCGTACTGGTAACACCCGGTGCAGCCGGTGCTTTGCAAGGGCTGCGGCCCCAGGGCGGTCCAACTGGTCGGGTCCAGCGCCAGGGGCGAGTTTGCGGTGCGCCGGTAGATCACCTGCCCGGCGGGCACGCGCTCGGCCACCTGCTTGTCCTGGCTGGCCGCGTTCAGCAGCCACGCCCCGTTGAACTGGCCGGTCGGGTAGGTCACGCGGGTGTTCCAATAATCCTCAAGGGATTGCAGTTCCGCGCTTTCGCCGCCGCTTTGCGCCGCACCGGGGGCGTCACGCTCCCGCTTATCGGCCTCATGGGACACCGGCAGGGGGGTTGCCGCCATCTGGGCGGCCTGCCAGCGCAAGATCCCGGCCCCGGCACCCAGCGCCAGCAACAAAGCCAGCGTGAGCAGCAAAGGCCATTTCGCTTTAATATAGGGCATGTAGTCTTCGCCTTTCCTTCCTTGAACGTAAAACAGCTGCGCAGCCTGATGTCCCGATTTCTCGTCGGCGGGTGGTACAGAATAAAGAAATCGCGGGGGAGCAGATGAGGCATCACCGCGCGCCGAGGTGAAGCTGCGAGGGTGAGGCTGCGGTCGTTTCGGCAGTGCCCTCCGGGTCGGGCACCTACTGAACCGCACAGAAAAACTAATGCTCGGCCAGATCGTTCTGCAACCGAAGATTAGATCTTTGTTCGCGGTTGGATATATTATACCGGGTTAGAGACGGCCACGCAATTAGAGAACAGACCAGCGACCACCCCATCCCGGCAGGAGGGGAGCGGTTTGCTACAAACTTGCTACACCCACAAACGGGGCCGGATCGGCGCATAGCTACCGATCCGGCCCCCAGGTGATCCCGATGTAAAATAAGATTGTCGCAGGCGGGAGAAAGCGCGGGGTGCGCGTTACTCGGCTACATAGTCGAGGAGCACCGCGAGGAGGAGACCTAACACCAGGCCCAGGCCCATCGCCAGGGGCACATCACGGTCCGGCGTGGGGCGGCTGAGCGGGGCGGGGCTGACCGGCGGCACCAGGACTTGCACACTGATCAGGCGATAGATGCGTTGCGCGACCACCGCTCCCCCGTCGGCTACGGTCGCGAGATAGTGCGCGGCGCGGCTGGCATCGGGGCCGCTACAGGTCAGGATCATCGTATTAACCGACGGATCAACAACCCTGGTGAACGTGTAATCGCTCGCCTGGTCCGGGGTCAGCCCCGCCTGGGCGGCCAGCACGTCGAGCGAGTCGGGGCTGAACATGCCCTTTAAAATGGTGTTAGGCAAATAGACTTCGCTGGCGAGGTGATCGATCAGCCGCGCCCGGTCGGTGCCCAGCGGCAAGCT
>JBBSAN010000131.1:0-11903 GCA_038252265.1 Chloroflexia bacterium | reverse complement strand
GCCCGGGGGGGGCGACTGTGGGTCCCCCACGGTTGTCAGTTGGGGACACCCTCTGTCGCCCCTCCAGGGCTATCCTCGCCGTCATCACACCTCATACCTCGTACCTCATACCTCGTACCTCGTTGTAAGCCGCCTTACGTTGACACTCTGGCGGGAAAGCCGTATCATTAAGCGGCAAGAGTCTGCGAGGATGCAGCGTGTTGATTAGGGAGAGGACGAATTTTTATGAGCGTGACCGAAGAACAAGTATTAGATGCGTTGCGGGTCGTCAAAGACCCCGACCTGGGGCGCGATATCGTCGCCCTGGATTTTGTCAAGAATGTGCAGATCGACGGCGGCGATATCCGCTTCACGATTGAACTGACCACCCCCGCCTGCCCTGTGCGCGAGCAACTGAAGCAACAGTCGGAGCACGCGGTGAGCGAACTACCCGGCGTGCAGAGCGTCAGCGCCACCATGACCAGCCGCGTGCAAGGCTCCTACGTGCCGCAGCGCGAGGGCATCCCCGGCGTGCGCAACGTCATCGCCGTCGGCAGCGGCAAGGGCGGCGTGGGTAAGAGCACCGTCGCCGTCAACCTGGCCCTGTCGCTGGCTGCCACCGGCGCGAAGGTCGGATTGCTGGACGCCGATATTTATGGCCCCAACGTGCCGCTGATGATGGGCGCGAAAGGCAAGCCGGACCAAAGCCCTAGCGGCAAGATCACCCCGATCCGCACCTACGGCATCGACATGATCTCGATTGCCTTCTTCCTGCCCGACGATAATTCGCCCGTCATCTGGCGCGGCCCCATGCTGACCAAGCTGCTCACCCAGTTCATCTACGACGTGGAGTGGGGCGACCTGGACTACCTGATCATGGACATGCCGCCCGGCACCGGCGACATCCAACTCACCACCGCCCAATCGCTGCCCCTGACCGGCGCGGTGATCGTCAGCACCCCGCAAGACGTGGCCCTGCTCGACGCGGGCAAGGCGCTGGCGATGTTCCAGAAGCTCAACGTGCCGGTGATCGGCATCGTGGAGAACATGAGCAGCTTCATCTGCCCGCACTGCGGCCAGGGCACCGACCTGTTCGGCCACGGCGGGGCGCAACAGGCCGCCGCCAAAAACGAAGTGCCGTTCCTGGGCGAGATCCCGCTGGTGCTGTCGATCCGGCTGGGCAGCGACGCCGGAGAGCCGATCAGCGTCACCCACCCCGACTCGCCCGAAGCCCAGGCGTTCGCCCACGTCGCCAAAGCGGTCGCCGCCCAGGTCAGCATCCTGGCCTATCGCCAGCAGCAGAGCGCCCAGCGTGGCCCCGGCGCGCCCCTGCCGCTCTTCCGCCGCAAGTAAGGACTGAGTGCTGAGGACTGAGGACTGAGTAAGAACTAATCCATCTGCTCAGTCCTCAGTCCTCAGTCCTCAACACTCGTATGCAACTAGCCCCGTTTTCATTTTTAATCGCGCTGGGCCTGGGGGCCGGGTTGCTGGTGGTGGCGACATGGAGCCAGCCCCGGCAGCGGCCCTGGGGCATCGTGGCCGCGATCTTGCTGCTGGGCGGGTGGGCGCTCTTGCGGCCCGGGGCGGGCGGCAGCGCCACGGCAGACACGGTCAGCGCCGCCCTCCAGACCGGCCAGCCGGTGGTTGTGGAGGTCTACTCCGATTACTGAACCGCCTGTTTGATGTCACAGCCCATCGTGCATGGGCTAGAGGACGACCTGCGGGGCAGCGCCCAGGTCCTGCGGCTGGACCTGTTCAGCGCCACAGGCAAGGCGTTTTTCCAGGCCCACAACCTGGGATCGGTCCCGGCCATCGTCGTGCTGGACCCGGCAGGCAGCGTCCGCTACCGGGCCAATGGTATTCCTAACGCCGACCAGATTCGCCAGGCGGTCCGCGCTATCGCCCCACCTCATTGACCCGGAACGCGGGATCGATCTGCCCGACCATTCCGCAATCCGCAAGCCAAAGGAGCCAATCGTTTTGACATTACGCTTTGCCACGACCCGGTTGCTGGGGGTGGCCGTGTTGACCCTGTTGCTGGTGGCCCTGGCCGCCTGCGACTCGTCCAGCGCGCCCGCCCAAACAGCCCCCACCCCCATCGGGGCGAACCCGACGGCGACTACGATATCCCGCGCCGCAGTGCCCGCCTCCCTGCCAACGACCAGCGCCGACCAGGTGCCCCAGGCCATCGGCACAGCGGGCGCAGGCCAGGTGCCCCAGGCGCAGCCCACCGGCGGCGCAGCCCAGGTGCCCCAACCCGTCGTCACCGGCAGCCCGGTCCTGATCACGCCGGGGGCCGTCGATCCCGACGAGCCACCGCGGATCAGCCTGGAAGAATTGCAGGCGCTGCTGCTCAAGCCGGACACCCTGTTGGTGGATGTGCGCTCACAGATGGGCTACGAGGAGGGGCACATCAAAGGGGCGGTCTCCTACCCCTTCCCCACCATCGAACAACATATCAACGACGTACCGAAAGACAAGTTGATCGTCGCCTACTGCCAATGACCGACGGAGAATGAAAGCGCCAGTTGGGCGCGTTTGCTCCACACGAAGTACGGCTTCTCCTATGATCGGCTGAAAGTGTTGCTCGGCGGCCTCCATGCCTGGGAACAGGCGGGTCTGCCCATGGAATATGCCGCGACCCCAACCCCGTTCGCGGCGGTCACCCCGGCGAACCCCTGATCCCACCCGCAACACTGCGGGGGCACGGCCTGGCCGTGCCCCCGCTTTTTGTCCGTAGCTTTATGATACTATTTGCTATAATAAAGATATGACATTCCGCGAAAGGGCGTTGCCATGATTGATCCTAGCGACATTGACCGCATCGACGCCGACATCCGGGCGCGGTATCCCTATCCCCTGGCGGCGACCTTCTACCGGGCCTATTATGATGCGCCGGACCTCTCCACCATCCATGAGTACCTGCTCGACCTCTTTGAAGTAACGCTCAAATATTGCGCGGCGATCGCTCTGGCCCAATATGTGAAAGACGGCGGGATCGACCCGGCGCTGAACAAGAGCCTCCAGGACTTGCAACGGCCCAGCCTGGGCCACTGGCAGGGCTGGCTGCGCGAGATCCTGCGCCTCTACGGCAAGCAGCACCGGGCCTTGCTGGTGCCCGAACTGGGGGCGATCTACACCCAGAAAAACACCACCGAAATCTACCGCGCCACCCTGGCCCTGCGCGAGTTGATGACCCAGCAGATGGACTACCGGGGCGATGGCGGCAACCCCAGCAGCATCACCACGCAGCAATTCTTCGAGCTACTCGGCAGCTATCGCAACAAGCTGGCCCACGGGGCGCGGCTGAATAGCTACACCAAAGAGCGCGTCGCCAATATCCTGATGCCCGCCATGCGCGAACTATTCGTCTTGCTGGCCCCGCTGGCCGACTACCGGCTGGTCTACATCAGCGAGGTCAAGCTGGCCGTCGGCCCGATCCGGCACGGCCCGCGCCACTATGATCATGTGCTCACCTATCTGGTGGGCGACCGTCAGCGCGTGTCGCGAGTGCCCAAGACGCTTGACGAGGACCAGACGGTGGACCCCAAGCAGCTCTACCTGCTGGCGAAAAACGAAGATTTCCATCCGATCCTCAGCCTCCACCCGTTCCTGATCTACCAGTACTGCGACCGGTGCAGCAACGAGCAGGCCTATGTGCTGAACATGAGCCGCGAAAACGACCTGACCTATCTCAGCTACCAGTGCGCGCACCAGTTCAGCGTGACCGGCCTGCTGAACGATCTGCTGATGGTGATCAACCCGTCGGATGGCGATCGCCCCATCGCCAGCGCCGAAAGCACCGACCCTGTTGACAGCGACACATTCGCGCCTCTGGAGCCGATGGGCGTCCCCACTCCGGCCTATCCCTATACGATGGCCGCCCCGCCCACCACCGGCCCCCCGGTGGTCGCCCCCGGCGGGATGCTGCCCTGCCCGGTCTGCCGCCACCTCAACCCGCCTGAGCGCAAGTTCTGTGGCGGCTGCGGCACGCGCTTGCAAGCTGTGGCCGCCGCCCCCCCGCCACCCGTCGCCCCGCCGGGCACCCCCGCCGCCACCGTCACCTGCCCGCGCTGTGGGCAAACCTACCCGGTGGGGCGCAAGTTCTGTGGCGGCTGCGGCTTTGCGCTGGCCGGGGTGCCGCCGCGGCCCCTCACCGGTCCCGGCCCCGGCGTTGTTGCGCCCGGCGGCCCCGGCCCCGCTCTCACCGTGCCGCTGGGGCCAGCCGTGGGGGTCGTTCCGGCGTTCCCGGTGACCGTCCCTCCGTCGCCGTCCGAGCGCCGCCCGCCGCCCGTCGAGCCAACCCTGCCGCCCGTCGAACCCACCCTGCCCCCACCGATCGAGCCGACTCCCGAACAACCGCGCACCGCGCCCAACCTGCCCCCGGTGGAGGCTACATCTGCCGCCGACCCGGTGCTCCCGCCGCCCCCGGCCCGGCGGTTCGGCCCCCCCGGTGGCGGGAAGGACCCGCGCAAGGCCGTCCCACCCCCCGATGAGGCCGCCCCTGCCGGGGGTCCGGCGGGCGACAGCAAAGCCTGAGACGCGCGAAAAGCCCCGCCGAAGATCGGCGGGGCTTTTTCATACACGGCAGGAGCCGGGGCGGCGGGCGTATTACGGGTAGCTGCTGCTGCCCAGCCCACCTGCGATCGCGGCAAAAATAAAGAGGAAGTAGCAGCCGATCAGCACGGTATAGATCAGGCCGATTGCCAGCCCGATAAACGCGGTGATCCGGCCCACCTGGATATAGGTCGCGTCGCTGGGATTGGCCGTTAGCCCCGGTTGGGCGCGCTGCTGCTTGGTGTACTGGTTCACCAGGAACAGGGCGACCGCCCCCAGGATGGCCCCCAGCGGCCCCATCGAGCAGCCCAGCACAATCGCCAGGATCCCGCAGACCAGCGCGCCGAGGGCCGCGTTGTTGGACGGGGCGACCATCGGCGGCGCGCCATAGCCACCATACCCGGCAGACGGTACACCGGTGCCCGGTTGTGGGCCATACGCCGGAGGCGGCGCATAGACCGGAGGCGGCGTGTAGGCGGGGGGTGGCGCGGCAGCCGGAGGCGGCGTGTAGGCAGGCGGCGGGGCAGCCGGAGGCGGGCCATAGGGCGAGGGGCCACGGGGCATCTCGCTGCCGAACGCCGTCGGCTCCGCCCCGCCAGCCGGGTCAGACGGCGGCACGGTCTCGTCGCGCCGGGCCGGTTCGGCGGCCCACGGTGCGGGTGGCGGGATCGGGATTTCCGGCATCCGCTGCGTGTCGTCGGGCAAATGGTGTGTGTTGTCCGCCGGGCGCTCGCCCGCCCCGCCGTCATCCTGCATCCTGGCCGATCCTCTCTTGCGGG
The DNA here is from genome assembly GCA_038252265.1 of Chloroflexia bacterium. Lineage (GTDB taxonomy): Bacteria > Chloroflexota > Chloroflexia > QHBQ01 > JAICKM01 > JBBSAN01. The sequence goes on along the minus strand of JBBSAN010000131.1, from coordinate 6,588 downwards.
CAAAAACGGGCGCATCGGGGCTGCGCTCGCTTCAAAGAGCGTGAACCCTCGATCACCAGGGGGCTGCGGATCGCGTTGGCTCTACAGATCCTCGCCCAGGCTCGTCGCCAGCCGCTGGAGTTCGTAGCGTGCCCGCGCCGCGTTGGCTTCGTTCTCCACCGCCAGCAACAAAAAGTACTCGCTTTTTATCATACGCAACATGAACGTCAGTTCCTGGGTTTCCAGTGTCATCTGCTTCAACGCGCCCCAGTTCAGGCTGCGCGCCGCGCGCCGCGATCCCAGCATCAGGTCGGCGATTTCGACCTCCCAGGCCTCCATCGTCGAATCCCCATCCCGGCTCGCCCGGTTGGTACCCACCAGCGGCTTCGATCCGTGGATGGTCTCGACTGCCACGCCGTCCAGCCCCAACAAACTGATCGCCACGGCCCCAGGAATTTGTTCAACGGCCTCCGTCAAACGCTCCGTCAGATCCATTCTGCCTGGCCTCCTTCAGCACGAAAGGCTACTGCCCAGAGTATAGCAGAAAGACCCCGGAATTACAATAGGTTATGTCTAGTGGGGGTGGGGACGAGGTATGAGGTATGAGGTATGAGGTATGAGGTACGAAATACGAGGGAGAAAGTTTGAGGTTTGAGGGAGGAAGCGTAACGCATGAGATACGAGGTACGAGGTACAAGACATGGGTTGGCATGTTCCCAATGCTATTACCTCATACCTCATACCTCATACCTCGCTACATGTCCCGGCGGCCTTCCAGGGCGCGGGCCAGGGTCACTTCGTCGGCATATTCCAGGTCGCCGCCCATGGGCAGGCCCCGCGCCAGGCGGGTCACCCGCACGCCCAGCGGCGTCAACTGGCGGTGGAGGTACATGGCGGTGTTCTCCCCTTCCATATTGGGGTTGGTCGCCAGGATCACCTCGTCAATATCGCCCAGCTTCACCCGGCGGGTCAGTTCCGCGATCTTCAGCTTGTCGGGGCTAACCCCCTCGATCGGGTTGATCGCCCCGTGCAGCACATGGTACAGGCCCTTGAAGATGCCGGTACGCTCCAGTGCCAGCACGTCCAGCGGCTCCTCGACCACGCAGACCTTCTGCCGGTCGCGGTTCGGATTGGTGCATATCGGGCAGGGATCATGCTCGGTGACGTTGAAGCAGACCGAACAGAGAATGATCCGCTCCTTCAGATCCACAATCGCATTCGCCAGCGCCTCGGCCTGTTCGCGGCTGTGGCGCAGCAAATAGAACGTCAGCCGCGAGGCGCTTTTCGGCCCGATCCCCGGCAAACGGCTAAACTCTTCGACCAGCCGGGCTACCGGCTCCGGCATACTTTGCATCATCCTGGCTCCTTTTCACCCCAACACCCACGCCATCCGGCACGCATAATCTAACAGATAATTAGTAACTACTCAGCCTCTAGCAGCGGTATATAACTTGCAGTAATTGGCGCTATGTCGACCCCATTGGATCTGGCTCCTGACGAGATTGCCCGCCTGTGCGCTCAAGCGCCCCCGGCAGTGGCGGGGGTCCTGGTCGCCCTGCTCGACCTGGCGACCCAGCAGGCGCTGACGATCACTGCCCAGACCCAGACCATTGCCACCCTCACCGCCCGCGTCCGCGAACTCGAAGACCACCAGCACCGCACCTCCCATAACTCCCATCAGCCCCCCGCCAGTGATGGCTTCAAGAAGCAGCCCCGCTCCTTGCGTGGGCGCAGTGGCAAGCGCCCCGGCGGACAGCCCGGGCATCCCGGCCAGACCTTACGCTTCACCGCCCACCCCGATCAGGTGCTGATCCATCGCCCCGCCCAATGTGCCAGTTGCGGCACGCCGCTGGCCGATTGTCCCGCCCAGGCGCGCCACTGTCGCCAAGTCGTCGATCTGCCCCCGTTGCAGTTGCTCACCGTGGAGCATCAAGTCGAAACCATCTGTTGTCCGGCCTGCCAGCAGGCCACCGGCGGCCAGTTCCCGCCCGAAGCCCGCGAGGCGGTGCAGTACGGCCCCCGCCTCCCGGCGCTGGTCGTCTATCTGCGGACCTACCAACTGTTGCCCTCGGCCCGGACTCAGGAGTTGCTGGTCGATCTGTTCGGGGCCGCCCCCAGCGAAGGCACGTTGACCACCATGCTCAACACCGCCGCCGCGCTGCTGGACCCGGTGGTGGAACGCATTCGCCAGGGAGTGGTGGTCGCCCCCGTGGCCCACTTTGATGAAACGGGCTGCTACGTGGAAGATGCGCGCTACTGGTTGCATGTCGCCTGCACGGCGACCCTGACCTATTACAGTGTCCATGCGGCGCGCGGGGCGGCGGGCAGTAAGGCGGCGGGGGTGCTGCCCGCCTTTGCGGGGGTCGCCGTCCACGATGCCTATGCCACCTATTGGGGCTATGCGTGTGAGCACGCCCTGTGTAATGTCCACCTGTTGCGGGAGTTGCGGTTCCTGGTGGAACGGGATCAGCCCGGCTGGGCGGCGGAACTGGCCGCATTGCTGCGCCAGATGCTGGCCGCGACCAAGCGCGCCCAGGCGGCGGGGGTCGCCGCGCTGCAGCCCGCAACAGTGCGGGGCTATACGCGGCGCTACGACGAGTTGGTGGCCGTGGGGTTGGCGGCGAACCCGGTCGTGGCGCGCGCCCCCGCGCAGCCCCGGGGACGGGTGAAGCAGAGTGCAGCGACGAACCTGGTGTTGCGCTTGCGCGCCCACGCGGCGGAAGTGCTGCGCTTCATGCGGGATTTGCGGGTGCCGTTCGACAACAACCAAGCGGAGCGCGACCTGCGGATGATGAAGGTCCAGCAGAAGGTGTCGGGGCGCTTTCGCAGTCAGGCGGGGGCGCGGGCCTTTTGTCAGGTCCGTAGCTACCTCTCGACGTTGCGGAAACAAGGTCAGCATATCTTGAGCGCCCTCATCCAGGTGTTTCGGGGTGTTCCCGTCCTACCAGACCTGATCGGCTGAGTAGTTACTAATATTGTTCTCAGGTGGGCGCTGAGTGGGATCAAGAGCGGGTGCCGGGCCGAAGCGCCGGTGATATTCGTCGAGAAAGTGATTGAGCAACCGCAGCCGTTGTTCCAGCATTCCGGCCCAATGCTGGAGCAGTTCGACTCCCGCTGGGGCGATTTCGTAGACCCGCTTGTTGGGGCCGCGCTCCTCGGTGTTCCAGGCGGATGTGACCAGCCCGTCGCGTTCCATGCGCCGCAGTGCCCGGTAGAGGTTGCCGACATCCACATCGTGGTCCAGCAACTGGCGCTGGTGCAAGGCCTCCATCAGGGTGTAGCCATGTTGCGGCCCCTCGGCCAGCAGCAGCAGCAGGCACGGTTGCAGGAACCCCCAGATCGGGGGCTGCATAAACGACCCGCCGCGCCGCCCGCCCGGACCCCCTGGGCCAAACGGGCCGCCATGACCCCCCGGTCCGAACGGGCCGCCGTGACCATCTGGCCCCCCCGGCCCGCCGTGACCCCCCGGCCCACCTGGGCCGAACGGTCCACCAAACCCATGAGGCACGCGCACGCTCTCTTTCTTACTTTGGTCTTGATCCCTAGTGTCTCTCGATATATGTCAGTGACATATATCATGGTGCTATATTACCACCGTTTTCGCAGCCTGTCAAGAGGGGAGTCGTGATCTCGGTCTATATACTGAGATCAATTCCGCCTCTGGTCGTGCCGGAGGGTTGTACTTTGGCAGTATAATCAGTGTCTATGGAAGCTTCTGCCCCCCACTACCGCCTTTTGCTCACTACTTATCTCCGGCCCCAGGCGGGGCGCGTGGCGCTGCTGGCCCTGTTGCTGGGCGGCAGCATCGGCTTGCAATTGCTGAACCCGCAGATCTTGCGCGCCTTTATTGACGCGATCACCACGCCCAGCGCGAACACACCGCTCCTGGGGATCGCCGCGTTGTTCATCACCCTGGCCCTGACCCAGCAGGTCCTCACGGTGGTCGCAACCTACATCAGCGAACGGGTGGCCTGGACGGCGACCAATGCCCTGCGTACCGACCTGACCCTCCACTGCCTGCGGCTCGATCTGACCTTCCATAAGGCGCGCACCCCCGGCGAATTGATCGAGCGCATTGACGGCGATGTGACCACCCTGGCAAACTTTTTCTCGCAGTTCGTGATCCAGGTGCTGGGCAGCCTGCTCCTGCTGATCGGCGTGCTGGTGGTGCTGTGGACCGTTCACTGGACGGTGGGGCTGGCGCTGAGCCTGTTTGCCGTGGTGGTGCTATTGCTCATGCTCAGCCTGCGGGCTATCGCCCTGCCCTACTGGCGGGCGGCGCGGCAGGCCAGCGCGGGGCTGTTCGGCTTCATCGAAGAACGGCTGGGCGGGACGGTGGACATCCGCGCCAACGGGGCTGTGCCCTACGTGATGTACCGGTTATACGGGCACCTGCGCGAGCGGCTCCGTACCGGGCGCAAAGCCCGCCTGATCGGTTCGATCTCGTGGAGTGTGCCGATCCCCGCCTTCGCGCTGGGCCAGGGGCTGGCCTTCGCCCTCGCCGCCGGGCTGTACCAGAGCGGCGCGGCCACGCTGGGCACCGCCTTCCTGATCTATTTCTACACCCAACTGCTGTTCCAACCGCTCCACATGCTCTCCAACCAGATCGATGATTTCCAGAAGGCCAGCGCCGGGATCGTGCGGGTGCAAGAACTGATGAACACGCGGACCGCGCTGGCCGACGGGCCGGGGGCCGTGATCCCCGATGGCCCGCTGGAAGTGATCTTCGACGGGGTCCACTTCGGCTATGAGGACGCGGCGGTGGTCCACGACCTATCGTTCCGCCTCGCACCGGGCGAAGTGGTGGGGCTGCTGGGGCGCACCGGCAGCGGTAAGACCACCGTCACCCGGCTGCTCCTGCGGCTCTACGACCCTACCGCCGGGAGCGTCCGCCTGGGCGGGACCGACCTGCGCGAGGCGCGGTTGGCCGACCTGCGGCAGCACATCGGCATGGTCACCCAGGATGTGCAACTCTTCCAGGCCACCGTCCGCGACAATATCGCCCTGTTCGATCCGAGTATTAATGACGCCCGCATCTTCGCCGCGCTGGACGCACTGGGGCTGCGCGAGTGGGTCCGCACCCTACCCGGCGGGCTGGACACCATGCTGGCGGCGAACGGGGGTGGCCTGTCGGCGGGCGAGGCGCAACTGCTGGCCTTCACCCGCGTCTTCCTTAAAGATCCCGGTCTGGTCATCCTCGATGAAGCGTCGTCGCGGCTGGACCCGGCGACCGAACGGCTGATCGAGCGTGCCGTGGACACCCTCTTGCGCGACCGCACGGGCATCATCATCGCCCATCGCCTGGGCACGGTGACCCGGGCCAACACGATCCTGATCCTGGAGGACGGCGCGGTCGTGGAGCACGGCCCCCGCGAGGCGCTGGCCCACGATCCTCACTCACGCTTCGCTGCGCTGCTGCGCACCGGGGCCGCCGAGGTGCTGGTATGAGGATGCAAACCGGACGTTTCATGTGGCAGTTGGTGCGCTACCGGCCCTGGCTGTTCTGGATCAACTGCCTGGGCATCGTCCTGCTATTCCTGGTCGAAATGGTGCCCGGCTTTGTCGCGCGGGATTTCTTCGATCACCTCCCGGCCTCAGCCGACGGGAAACCGCTGGAGTTGTGGTGGTATGTCGCCTTGCTGGTGATGGCGTCGTTGGGGCGTGTTGCCTGCCTGGTCACCTGCCAGCTCACCAACGCGCCCTTCATGCTGACCAGCGCGGCCCTGCTCCAGAAAAACATGCTGCGGCGCGTGCTGAGCCTGCCGGGGGCGAAGGCGTTGCCCTCATCGCCGGGTGAGGCGATCAGCCGTTTCCGTGACGACGTCGAAGGCGTGACCGACAGTATGATCACCTTCAACGACTTCGTCGCCTCCACCGTCTTCGCCATCGTCGCACTAGGCGTGATGCTGAGCATCAACGCCGGGATCACCATCGGCGTCTTCTTGCCGTTGACGGTGGTAGTCGTGGTGGCGAACCTCGCCACCGGGCGGATCGAGGTCTACCGCCGGGCCAGCCGCGAGGCCACCGGCGCGGTGACCGGCTTCCTGGCCGAGGTGTTCGGCGCGGTCCAGGCGGTGCAGGTGGCCGGAGCCGACGAACATGTCGCCGCCCACCTGAGCCGTCTCAACGCGGGACGGCTCCAGGCGGCAGTGCGCGACCGGGTCTTCGACCAGATGCTCCAATCGATCTTCTGGAACACAGTCAACGTCGGCACGGGGCTGATCTTGCTGTTCGCCGGGCAGACGATGGCGGCGGGGACGTTCACGGTGGGTGACTTCGCCCTCTTCGTCTTCTACCTGGGATCGCTGACCGAGTTCACCGCCCTGTTCGGCGTGATCATCGCCCGCTACCGCCAGGCCGGGGTCTCGTTCGGACGCATGATCACCCTCTTGCGCGATGCTCCCGCCGCGACCCTGGTGCAGCACGGCCCGACCTACCTCAGCGGGGCCTATCCGGCGCTGCCCGGCGTGCCGCGCCCCGGCGAAGAACGGCTCCGCACCCTTACGGTAGAAAACCTTGCCTACCACTATCCCGGCACGGAGCGCGGCATCAGCGACATCAGGTTCACCCTCGACCGGGGGTCGTTTACCGTCGTCACCGGGCGGATCG
>JBBSAN010000130.1:0-11917 GCA_038252265.1 Chloroflexia bacterium | reverse complement strand
TATCGGCCAACCTCCCGCCTTCTTCGATCCCGATAAAGCCCCAGGTTCTCGCCCCCGACCCCGCGGCTGAAATCGCTTCAGGGTGGGCAGACCTCCGGTGAATAATTCACCGGAGCGCTCGCAATGCCGCGCAATCTCGGTAACAATCCCTGGGAACGCTGATGCCCGGTGAATTATTCACCGGGCAGGCACTCTGCTCTACTCATGTAAATTACTATAGAAAGGAACCTCCTTATGCAATTCCGTATTAAGAGAGATCTGATCTTATCTGTGCTGAACAGGGTAGTGCGAACTGCGGCACACAACCCACTACAGCCCCACCTGAGCCATCTGCTCATCACCACCGAAGAGGGGCGGCTGCGCATCTTCGCCACCAACTTGCGATGGAGCCTGACATACTGGGTGCCCTGCGACCAGATCCTGCGTCCCGGCACCGGCGCGATCCCTGCACAGATCGTGACGAACTTCGTTCAGGAGCTGCCGCCGGAGGTCATTACCTTTGAGCAGGATGAGCAGAGCCATGTCGTGCATATGAGCTGCGACCGCTTCCAGGCGGACGTGCATGGCATCGAAGCCACCAGCTTCCCTACCCCACCAGCGCCTCCCGGTGTGCCACTAACCAGCGTTGCGTCCTCGGTCCTGAATACCAGCATCAACCAGGTCCGCTTCGCCGCAGGGGCTGACAACACCAAGGCGTTGGGTAGCGTCCTCCATCACTTTCACGATCAGCAACTCACCCTCGTGGGCGCGGACGGCTTTCGGATGGCCGTCCGCTCTGCCCACCTCGACACACTGACCCTGCCCACGACGTTGCCACACGACAGGACAGACCTGGAGATCCTCGTTCCGGCGGCTGTTCTGGCTGAACTCGCCAACAACCTGCCGGAACCGAAGCACAACCTGGATCCGCAAGTCCAGATCAGTATCACGCCCGATAACAACCACCTGATTTACACCACACGGCAGTTCCAGTTGGCTGTTCGGCTGGCCGAGGGCAACTATCCCCAGTACAGGAGCGTTATTGCCCAACAGGAAGGTTGGAAAACGCGCGCCGCCGTCGTGACTTCCGAGTTGCTGAAAGCCTTGCGCATTGCCGCGAGTTTCGCCCGGGACAACCAGTACATTGTCGTGCTAGACCTGAGCCCTGGTGTAGACCCGACCCAGCCCGGCCAGATCACTGTTAGCGCGGCAGGGGAGGTGGGCAGCACAATGGCCCATATGGAGGCGACTATCGAAGGCCCCGCTGTGAGCATCGCGTTCAGCGCGAAGCTACTCACCACGACTATTCAAAACCTCAGCACGCCAACAACCCTGATTGAGATCCGCAATCCCCAATCCGCTGGCACCATTCGTCCGCTGACAGCAGGCGAGGAGCATCTTTGCATCCTTATGCCGATGCACCTGACCAGCCCCCACACTACGGCATCCGGAGTGTCTAACGCCCCAACAGTTAATGCTTCGGTGGGCATTGACACTGCTGCCTTCTCAGCTTCCTGAATAATTACTTGACATAATATAAACCAATTCTGGCTCCGGTGAATTATTCACCGGAGCCAGAACGCGATAGGAGTGGGGAAGGGTGATCATGCGGTGAATTATTCATCGCATAAGCAGCCACCACACGCGCTGCCGATCAGCCGAGTGGCTCAAGAATAACTGTCGGCGAGGACTTGCGCCAGCGCGTGGGAGGCCTGGCGGATCATGCTGGGGTTGGTGTCCCAGTAGTAGGGCAGCGCCGACACCGCCTGATAAAGCGCCCAGCTCCGGCTCCGCAACCAGGACTCCTGGTCCACCGCGAGTTCGGCGCGGAACCGCTGTACTAAGATAGTCACCTTACCCAGAATGCTCCTTTAGCAACACCTCTTTTCCATTTCCCCCCTGTGCCCCCGCCGGATGGGGTGTCAAGGTGCGCCTTGACACCCCATCTTCCGGCGGGCGGCAAGAGAACGCATGGTTCTTAGGGGCTGCGCGCACACCTCTTCCGCGCGCCAATGGATAACTACCCCATCGTCCCCTGGACCAGCCACCTCAAGCGCCAGAGCCTTCCACAGGGGGACCGCCGATGCCTACCAAATGTGACCCTGCCGCTCTCCGTGCCGCGCGCCAGCGTGGCTACGCCGCCATGATTACGAAGTGTGGCCCGGATGTTCACCGTATCGCGGGCCGTAAGGGCTACGCCGCCGGGATCGCCCAGTGCGACGCAGCAACGCTCGATGCTGCCCGGCGCAAAGGCTACGCCAATGGCCTCGCCAAACGTGATCCGACTCAGCACCGAGCCGACTCCCGCAAAGGATATGATGCCCTGATCGCCCGGTACGGTCCTGAGGTTCTCCGAGCCGCAGGCCGTCGGCGCTTCCAGCAGATGATCGAGACGGTGGGTGCAGAACAGGCGTATCGGCAACTGGCGACCAGGCTAGCCGAGCGCCCACCCACTGATCTCGAACGGACCACGCACCTCCTCCTCCAGCAGTTGGGCCTCTGTCCGGGCAGCGATTACCTGACGCAGCAGGTGGTCGGCTACCTCGATGCGGCGGGCACCCAGCGCTACACGATTATCGATGTGTTGGGTGTTCGTAAGCGCTTCATCCTCGAGCCGGGCCATACCCTCTGGCATGGCGGCCCCGACGAAACGCTCGATGGGCAAGATCACGCCGCCCGCGACCAGTGTCGAAAGGACGCGCTCACCCGCGCCAATTACAGCGTCCTTCTGCTGACCGAACACGACCTGCACCCCGCCAGCCACTGCGTGACCCGCGAGCGCATTCGCGCGTTGATAGCCAGCGCGCCCATCGATGAGTTGCCGGACTATCCCTTCTAGGAGGCCCGCCCATGCCCGTCGCCACACCACCCGCTCAATGGGTGCTGACCACCGATCCCGACCGAGCGACCGATCCCGATCCGCAAGACACCTTGCTCAGTCTTGATGCCGATCGCGACACGCCGCCTGAGGAGAAAACCCGGTCGTTTCAAACCAGCCTGTGCTGGTATATCTGCGCCCCCGGTTTTCACCAACCGAGCAAGACCACCCAGGAGACGGTTTATCCGGTTCTCATCACCCTAGCTGGCAGCCTCCAGGCCTACCGCACCACGCGCACGAACTTCCAGATGGGCACGTACGGGCGGCTGCATCCGCTCGGATCGTCGCCCCACCGCGGCCACCTGCGGGTGGACATTGGCCCGTCGAGTCTCTATCGCTGGACCAGCCAACAGATCCTGACCCCGGCTACCGGCATGACGGATACCGTCTTCACCGCCGATATGCCGAGCCTCTTCGACCGCACGGTCACCACTGGCGAAGATGTCCCAATCCAATTCTGCTGTGTCCAACCGCGCTGGAAAGCGGCGTCCCTGCTACAGGAACTGCAAGAGAACACGGATCTTTGTCGGCAAGTCGTCGCTTACGCCGAGGATTACGGCTTCCTTTATCCTGCGCGGACAGGGCAGGGGTGGGCACACCAAGCCCCGCATTGGGACGCCAATGAGCTGCTGGCCCAGGTGCCGAGTGCTCTGGAAGCTATAGACTACCTGCAAAAGCGGACCTACCGGCCTATCCCGCAGTCGGTCGCATTCCGCCTCCAGCTCTATCTGGAGGCCTGCCACGCGGGGCTGTTCACGCACGCACGCCCATTGCCGGTCACTGCTCCGGATCGGGAGCGGCAGAAATGGCTCGACGCTGGTACAGCCCAGGAACCAACCACACTGGACAACCCCACGGCGTGGGCGCAACACCCCGGCCCGCCGGGGCTGACCTTGCATAGCGCTTTGCCGCCCACCGCCACCCCGACGGTGGTGGCCTGCCGGATCAACCCCGCCGATTTCGACGGCTTCCTCCTGGATCAGGTGACCCGCGCCTATAAGCTGTGTCCAGCCCTGCTCGATCCCGCCCGCTGATCACATCCAGCCCCGGCTGCAATCGTCCATCTTAACACTGGAGGTTTCTCCTATGGCCCGTATTGGCAGCATCGCCATTGGCGGCTATTACGCCTTCCCGCCAGCGCTCCTACCAGCCGTCGCCCGGCATCTGGACCTCACCGCCTGGACCACGCCCGACCGCGCGCCCGGCGATTCGCGCAACTTCGTCGCCTTCGATCCCTGCGCAGGGGAGGGGGTAGCGTTGCTCCAACTCTTGCAGCATGGCCTCGGCAAGGCGCTGGATGGTGCGGATCCGGCAGTTCAGTTGCGGCTGTTCGGCTGTGAACTGGAAACCCGGCGCGCCCGCCGCACCCGGCATCTCTGGAACACGGCCCTGCCCGCGCCGCACCAGAGCCATGTCATCCACAGCGACATCTTTCGCGTCCAGATCCCACGCACGCTAGAGGGGGGGACACCCGGGGCGCACCTGGGGTGGGTGAATCCGCCTTACGACCAGGACCCCGAATTTCACCGTCTCGAAGAGCGCTTCCTGCGGTGGATCACCCCGTTGCTCTGTCCCGGTGCCGGGGTCCTCTGCTTCGTCCTGCCGCACCATGCGGTGGCCGCCTCGGCCCAGACGCTTGCTACCGAGTACGAACACCTCCAAGTCTATCGTTTGCCCGATGTACACTATGTGGCCTTCAAGCAGGTGATCGTGTTCGGCCAACGCCGTGTGCGCCCCTGCACCCTTCCCGCCCTGATAGACGCCGAGATCGCGCGCTTACATACACTTACCGCAGATGACGCCGCGCCGCCGGTTCTCGCTGATAACCCTGCCACGCCGCCTGTTGCCGTCCCGCGCATCAACGGCGGCCTGCCGCGCATCGCCGTCGCGCCGGTGGACACCGCAGCCATCCAAACGCACATTCATCTCTGGACCACCGGCACGGCCACATTGGCCGACCCACCCGGCCCTTCGCTTCCCGCTGGGCTGACTCCCTTTGCCCCGGTAGGCGCGCACCTGACGCTGGCCGACTTCTATCAAGCGACCCATCCCTGCGCCATGCCGCCGCTGCCCACCCATACGGCGCAGATTCTCGCCAGCGGCCTGGTGAACGGGCAGATGGTGCGCCCCGACTGCCCGGAGCGGGGCCTACCGCCGATCATCATCACCGGCCACTTCCGGCGCGTTACCCAAGTCACGGACACCAACCACAACGCCAACGGCGAGGTGACATCGTACAAGATGGAAGAGAAGCCCCGCCTGCGGATTGATCTGCTCGCCCTCACCGACCCGCCCGCTTTCTACACCTTGAAGGAAGGCACCGAACCGAGCGGCACGACCGATCTCGCCGAAATGAACGCCGCCGACTTCCTCGAACACTACGGGCGCAACCTGGCGAACCTCATCCAGGGGCAGTTCCCGGCGCTGCATGACCCGGCCAACCCCGACCACCAGCTCCCGCTGCCCGGCCTCCAGCGGCCCCTCTTCCCGGCACAGAGCCATGCCGTCTGTGCCCTGCTGAAGATCGCCGCCGTCCGGGGCGAGAATCCGTTCCTGCACGGGGAACCGGGCGTCGGCAAAACCGCTATGTTCCTCAACCTGGCCCTGGCGCTGACCCCTACCCATCTCCCGACCATCAAAGAGGCCCTCATCTGCCAGTTCAAGCGCCCTGTCCGCCTGCGTCCGGTGAAGCACACACTAATTGTTTGCCCGCCGCACCTGCTCGACAACTGGGAGCGTGAGATCCGGCGGGTGCTGCCGGGCGCGCGCGTGCGGCGCATCGAGCGCATCTCCGATTTTCGTCTGGCGGCACCGCCGCCTCCCTTTGGCAGCTCGCCGCTCGGCCAGGATCTGACCTTCGACATCCTCTCGCGGGAAATGGCGAAGCTCACCCACGGCTATAGCCACAAAGCGCCGACGGGTTTTCCCGTAGCGCCGCGGCACCAGGTTCTCGCCGACCTCTTCCGCGCGGCGCGTCTCAGCGGGCTGACCAGCCTGGTCCGAGTGACACAGCATCTCCGCACGACGACCGATCAAGCCGACCTGACCCTGCAAACGGCCACTCTGGACGACCTACGACGGACACTGGCCGCGCTACCCAATCCACCCACGCAAGTCCGCTGTTCTCGCTGCGGGACGCTGGCGACAGAGGACGTGGAAACGCTGATCGCCAGCCGGGCGCGCTGTACCCACCGACCGCTCGTTCCCGCCGCGCCATTGGGCCCGCTTCTGCGCCCCTTAGCCGCACTCCTGGCCCCGTTCTACCCCGACCAAGATCTCATCCACAGCTTGCACCGCCAGCCCGCGCAAGCGGCCACGCGAGAAGCCCGGCCATTCACTGCCTGGACTGCCGCCGCAACCGGCACGGCCACCAGCTCGGGCGTCCTGCACAAGCTGCTGCTAGGCGCGCCCAGCCAGCCAGCAGCGGGTCTAGTCTCGATCATCCTCCAGCATTACCAAAACGTGTCTAACGGCAGCACACGCGGCCTGGATGAACTGTTAAGCAGTCTCGTCGGCCTGGTTTGTGCCCTCCCAGCAGTAGAGCGAAACGCCCTCACTCCGCAGATCGTCACCCGATTGTACGCAGCGACTACCGACCAGCGGAAACCATATGGTGGTGGGGCAGCCGTGCGGCGGGCCTGCTGCATCCTGCTCGCGGTGCTGCCGGACGCCACCCTGCGCCAGGAGTTGATCGCCACCTTACGCCCCAGCATCGCGCTGGAGACCGGCCAGTATCATATCAGCCCCTGGGACCAGTTAGCCCGCACATTGGAACACCTGGCCTATTACGCGCGCCAGCTCGCACCGGGCATTGATCCAGCCCTGCGTGCTCAACAGGCAGCCAGCTATCCGAGCAGCGTTGGCCTGGGCTGGCGCACCGACGTGGCCGCCTTCCCCGAACTGGGCCTGGACACCGATACGGGTGCCGTGACCTGGGACCGCCACCCGGTGGGCACCCCGGCGCCAGCCTGGGTCGCGCTACAACTGTTGACCAAGATCACACCGTTCCGGCAAGGTGAACCCTGCGGCGAACCTTTGGTCCAGGCCATTCCGGAACCCCGGCGCTTCGCTCTCTCGCGTTACATCTTGAAGCGCCACCGCAGGCAATACCAGCTCCTGGCACTGGACGAGGCTCACGAAGCGAACAACGCCGAGCGCGCGCAGAGCCAGGCCTACTACCGGCTGGCGATGCTCCCCGGCGTACTGACCATCCCGATGAGCGGCACGCCGATGAACGGCTACGCCAGCTCGATCTTTTCCCTCTGGTGGCACCTCAACCGGGGGTTCCGTCGGCAGTTTCGCCGCACCGAGCGGGAACGCTTCAGCCGCATCTATGGCTATCGCCGCCTGCTCAAGCGGGTGGAAGATCCCAAAAAGCCCGCCGACACTGGCCGCCGTCTGCGCGGGCGCAACAGCGACGCCATTGTGGGCGGAACCCATGTGGAGGTGATCGGCGAAGCGCCCGGCATCGCCCCGTCGGCGCTCCTGTTCATCTTGCCTGACAGTGTGCCGATCCACCTGACCCACCTGGAACAGGTGCTGCCCCCACGCGAGCAGCAGCGGCCAGCCGTCACGGTCAACACCGAGCAAGACCCGACGGGTGCCGAGATGCTGGCAACCTACCAGAAAGAACTGCGGAAGCTGGTCGATCTCATCCGCGAAAGCCTGCGCGATGAGGACCTGGCAGGTAAGCTGTGGGGCTTCCTCCCGGAATTCGGCCTCGGCTATCCCATCCTGTGCTCGGCGGATGTGGGCAACGGCCTCGACAGCCATGGGCAGCCGCAGTACCGGTTCACCTACCCCAGGACGTGCGGCTCTTACGGCGGGCGGGTGCTGCTCGACCTGCCCCTATTCCCGGCGGCCTACCACCTGCCGCACGAAACGGCGCTGCTGGACCTGGTGCGACAGGAGCTGGCCGAGCGCCGCAACGTGATCATCTACCTGCGCCACACCGGCACGCCCCGGCTGGCGCAGCGCTTGATGCGACTGCTGTCGCTCGTGACGCCCAGCATTTACCTCGATGTGAGCCGGGTGCCAGCTCCCCGCCGGGATGCCTGGATCACCCAGCACGTGCTGCAACGGCGTATTCCGGTGCTGATCACTAACCCCGAAGCCGTAAAAACGGGTCTCAACAACCTGACGCCCTACTTCAAGACCGCCGTCTGGCTCGAACCCACCCTGAACACGGCGACGTTCCGGCAGGCAGGCGCGCGCTTACGGAGGATTGGCTCACACCCGACCGACCCCATCCGCGACATCCTGATCTGCTACAAAGACACCGCCCAGCAGGCGGCGGTCGAGCTGATCCTTCAGAAAGTCCATCACAGCGAGTTGTTCGACGGCTTGGACCTGCAAAGCAGTCTGGCGGCGGCCGGCGTCCAGGAGGACGACCCGTCCTTTCTGATCGGCAACGCGACCGCCAGCATCGGTAAGGCGCTCTACGACCACCTGCGCCAGAACGATCACTACCTGCGGGCGCTCCCGTTCACGCGGACAATCCCCGTCGCCACTGTGCCCGCCATTCTCCAGCAGCGGGAAAGCTCTACCCACCGAACCCTCGATCCGCCAGGGAAGCATGGCGCGGTACAGCTTTCCTTCTTCGATTAGTCACCGGCGCTTTGGGAAAGAGTAGGGGACCAAGCAAGTTAGCGGTGAATAATTCACCGGTAATCCACCGGGCTAGCCACACTGGTTGTGGCTAGCCCGGTGGAGGGAATATCCAGTGCTTCAGGGCTAGGGAGAAGGTGATGGCAAAGGTGCTGGTGTAGAGGTGCCGGGAGTAGGGGTCACCCATTGATGGGAAGCAACATTAACGGCTAATAACTCGCCCGCTGTGGATTGTAGAATCACATTCGTTCCTTGGATATCGGTGATCCAGACAGCACCAAGCCCCGAAGGGGGGTAATAAAGTTCGTCATGAAAGGGATTATCTTCATCCCCAGTCAAGGTTTCCACAATTAGAATTCCCGCGTCCGATGCAAGATCCTTAACGCGCCCCGCACAAAGACGGATTTTTGTGCCTGCAATCTGTCCATGCCAGGCATTAACCGCGCGGATCATGTTGCATGGTGGCTCAATGGATGGGATGTCAAAGAGTGTACCCTCACTCAGCGGGTGGCTCGGGATTACATGTGTCGGCGCGGGAGACGGGATGGGATCACTAAGAGAGCGCGGATCAAACCCCAGCGGCGTTGGATAGATGGCGATAGCCGTATTGAGTGCTTGCGACCAAAGCTCAATCTTTTGCTCACGTTCTGCTTGATACGCAGGCAAATCTGATCTGGGTGTGAGTGTTGGCAGGCTCTGGACAATAGCTTGGGCTGTCGCCTCCAACTCATTGTTGTAGCGCAGGCTGATCTCAGCGGTACTTAGCACGGCAGGAGTGGGGGAGACAGTCGGACTTGTAGCTACAGGCGTTGCGGCGGCAGGTGATGTGGGAGAACGTCCCACCACGCTCACTACGATCGCTATGATAGTAAGCAAAAGGAGCGTAGCCAGTAACCAGTTCCTTAATTGAACAACGGGCACACCTAGTTTCACCGATGTATTCTCCTCTGCTACTGCCAACTCACCCAGCTTGGCTGAGTCCAGCCATGAGTCAAATTATTAGAAGATGAGTCAACACATAATACCATAGGAGCAGGGTAGGGGGGCTGCACATTAAATCAGCCACTCCATCCGTTCCTGTACCGCGCCCAGGGAGACGGTCAAGGAAGCCGTGCCGCCTCCGCGAGAGAGTGCGGCCTCCCTTGACCATCCCCTGTCTGGGCGCGGTGAGAGGCAGGGGAGTGCCAGAGCGATCTGCGTCCATCACGGCCCGTCGCCATCACCACAGGAGGCATTTATGACGCACAGCCCATTACCCCATCCACCGCGCGCATCACTAACCCCGCATCTGGTGCAGCGCATCCTTACCGACCTGGTTGATGCGCTGGACCGGGACATGCTGGTGGAGCGCACTACCCGCAGTCCCGCCGGCACCCTGTACTATGTCACGTCCCGCACCCGCCCAGGCCGTACGCACCAGGTCTGCCGCTTGGCTCCCACCCCCAGCCAGCCCTACTACAGCTATGCCTGCAACTGCGAACACGGAGCCAAGCTGGAACACTTCACCATCACTAACCGGCACGCCCATTGCTGGCACGCGCGGTTCGTCCATTTTCTCATGCTGACGCCGCCGGACCGGGATCGGCTCTTCGCGCACGCCACCCATAATCCGCTCATTACTGTGCTGCAACAGGCCCTGCGGTATGCCTGGCACACCTACCTGCGGCGGCGGTGGGCGGAGATGCGCCAACCCCGCGCCGCCCGGCCTGCGGCCCCTTTTATCTACGCCCTGGCATTGGCGTACTACCGATCAAGAACCCAACGCCCGCTACCCCCACGCAGCCAGCCATGAACGCCGCATCCGCTGTCCAATATCGACGCGATCTCGTCTACGCCTACGCCTGTCGCTACGTTCACGCGGGATGGCGGCTCATTCACAACCACCACATCTACCGCGATGGCTGCACCTGTCGGGATCGCGCCGCCTGCGGGCGCGCCGGGAAGCATCCGCGCATCGAGCAGTGGTCCTCTTCAGGTGCGACCGCCGACCTTTCCCGTATCCGGCGCTGGATTTTACGCGATCCCTACCTCAACCTGGGTCTGGCTACCGGCCAGGGGATTCTGGTGCTGGACATTGATCCGGGGCAGGGCGGCGATCGCTGGCTGGTCCACTACCAGGCCTGCTTACCTCCGACCCTCCAACAACAAAGCGGCAGCAACGGCACGCATCTGTTCTACCGTGTCCCCAGCCACTACCACATCAAGACCACGAATCGCGGGCAATTGGCTCCCGGCGTCGACACGCGGGGGGACGGCGGCCAGATCATCGTCGCCCCTTCCCGCAACCGGCACGGCCTTTACCACTGGGTGCTCAACCATACGCCGTGGGACCGCGCACCGACCCTGGCCCCGGTACGGCTGCTCACCGTGCTCGAAGAACATCAGGTGCTAATTCCGCGTGCCGCACTGCAAGCTCCCGCGGGCGATCCGCCGCATCATTCCGTCTCCCACCGCCGTCCGTCGGCGGACGTGATTCTCCAAAAATACGTGGCGCTGGCGCACCCTGGTACTCGGAATGAGTACGGCTTTCACCTGGCCCAGCAGCTTCGCGATAACGGCTATGGCATCGAGGAGGCCGAAGCATATCTCCTCCAATACCAGCGCCAGGTGGATGATCCCCACAATCGCTACACCGAGAACGAGGCCCGCGCCAGCCTCCGGTCAGCCTACCGCTGCCCGCCCCGCGCCCCCTGGTCCCCGCGCTGATCTTCACCGCCCGCTTGCTCCCCGTCACTATACCCACCATGCGCTACCTTTACCCTACAGGAGGACCCTCCATGCCATGCTGAGACCCATGCTTGCCTTCCCGGATCGCTACACCCCCGCCTTGCTCGATCACCTGCGCCAGCAGCAACTTGACCCGGCCCAGCTCCGCACCCGCGCAGCGGTCAGCAATCTCCTCGACCTGTTCCACACTGCCTGTGCGCGGGACGACCTCCAGACCGCCCTCCGCATCCTGGCGCTGCCGCTGGCCGAGGATCGGCCCTTGCACCAATGGTTGTTACTCTGGGGCGAGGGTGCGCTCCATTTCCAGCTTACCAATCGGCTTCAGTGGCACACTTCGCCCGACGCCGAGTTCGCGGGCCTGACACCCCTGGAGTGCGCGTTTCTCCTGCAAATCCAGGGCGAGCGCCTCCTCGCGCTCCTCCCGGACGACCCACCGCCCCTGGGGAACCCCCCGTTGGACCTCGGGCCGGCCATCGGCCTGTACAGCCTGAGCGCCTACCTCTATGAGCAGGCGAAGCACATCCCCCAGATGCTGGCCTGCATCCAGGTCCTCGTCGAACTCAGCCTCCTCCATGACGACCCCGACCGCCTCGCACAAGGCCAGGAGTGGGCCGAACGTGGGGCCAGCGTGGCCGAGGCGCACCAGCTCCTGGCCGAGATGGCCCAGTTCCTGTACCAGCGCGGGCGGATTTTGTTCCACCTGGATGACGATCCTGCAGCATTTGC
>JBBSAN010000129.1:0-11940 GCA_038252265.1 Chloroflexia bacterium | reverse complement strand
CCGAGCGCAGCGCCGTGGCCGAGCAGCGCGCGGGCCAGCTCGCCGCCAGCGAAGAGCGCTACGCCCTGGCGGCGCGGGCGGCCAATGACGGCCTCTGGGACTGGGATCTGGCAACCCAGCAGGTCTTCTTCTCGCCGCGCTGGAAAGCAATGCTCGGGTATAGTGCGGCGGAGATCGGCAACGCGCCCACCACCTGGTATGATCTGCTGCACCCGGATGATCGCCCGCCGGTGCTGACCCGGCTGGCGATCTTGCTTAAAAACCCGGGCGAGCCGTTTGAGCTGGAATACCGCATGGGCCACAAAGACGGCACCTATCGCTGGATGCTCTGCCGTGGCCTGGCGCTGCGTGAGGCGAGCGGGCGGGTCATCCGCCTGGTGGGTGCCCAAACCGACATCACCGACCGCAAGCTGGCCGAGGCGCGCCTGCGCTACAATGCGCTGCACGACCCCCTGACCAGCCTGCCCAACCGGACCCTCTTGCTGGACCGGCTCGGGCAGGGGATCAAGCGGCGGCGGGGGGTAGATACGCCGGGGTTTGCCCTGCTGTTCCTTGATCTGGATCGCTTCAAGACGATCAACGACAGCCTGGGCCACCGGGCGGGCGATGAACTGCTGATTGCGGTGGCCCGCCGCCTGGAGGGTGCCCTGCGGCCCGGCGACACCCTGGCCCGGCTCAACGGCGACGAATTCGTCATCCTGCTGGAGCCGTTGGCCCAGCCGAGCGAGGCGACGGCGCTGGCGACCCGGCTCCAGCGCACCCTGGCCCCGCCGTTCCCGTTGCAGGGCCAGGAGATCTTCATGACCGCCAGTGTCGGGATCGTGCTGGGCACGGGGGACTATGTCCACGCCGAAGATATGCTGCGTGATGCCGATGCGGCCCTCCATCGAGCGAAGTTGGAGGGTAAGGCCCGCCAGGCTGTGTTCGATCCGCCCATCTACTGCCAGGCGCTGAACCGCCTGCAACTCGAAACCGACTTGCACCGCGCGCTAGAGCGCGGCGAGTTTCGGCTACACTACCAGCCGATTGTCATGCTGTCCAACACGCTGGTGATCGGCTTTGAGGCTTTGCTCCGCTGGCAGCATCCAGAGCGCGGCCTGCTCGCGCCCGGTGAGTTTCTGGCCCTGGCCGAGGACATCGGGCTGCTGACCCCCCTCAGCTATTGGGTGGTGGACGAGGCGTGTCGCCAGCTAGCCGCGTGGCAGACCGGGCCGGGGGCGCTGCCGCCGCTGACGATGAGCGTGAACATGCCGGCCTGGCCCCTTACCGACCCCGCGCTGATCACTCACCTGGCGCGCAACATCGCGGAGACCGGCCTGCGCGCCCACCAGTTGAAAATCGAAATCGTGGAAAATACGCTGGTGGCCGAGGGCGAGGCGGCGGTGGCGCTGGCCCGGATCAAGGGCCTGGGGGTGCAAATCAGCATTGACGATTTCGGCATCGGCTATTCCTCGTTGAGCTACCTGCACCGCGTCCCGGCGGATACGCTCAAGATCGATCGCTCTTTTGTCAGCCGCCTGGGGACCGACCAGGAGCACGCCGAGATCGTCGCGGCGATCATCACCCTGGCGCGGTCGCTGGGGATGACCACGGTGGCCGAGGGCGTTGAGACACCGGAGCAGCGTCGCCTGCTCCAGCGGCTGGGCTGCGACTATGGGCAAGGCTGGCTGTTCGCCCGCCCGCTCGATCCCACGCAAGCAACGGCGCTCGTCACCAGCCTGCGCCTCCCCTGTCTGGCGTCGCCCCCGCGCTAGGTGGGGTGGGCATCCCCGGCCCCGGCGGCGGCACAGGCCCCCGCCCGTCAGCCGCCCCGGCGGGGCTTATGCATTCTCTGGTAGGGGCCGACCCACGGGTCGGCCCTGGTCGGGGGTCCGCCCTGTTCGCGCGCAGACAAACGGCTCATCCGGCGATCGCAGACGCACCACCAGGCGCACACGGGGGTGCGCCGCTACGGCAACAGCGAATGCATAAACCCTGGCAGCCCCAGCGGGGGTCTTGCTATGTTACCTAATTCAGCGTATAGTAATGTTACCGAGTCAGGCGTGTTCTCGTTACTCCATTGCCACGCCCTCGCCGGGGATGAACACCTGTGCTGCAATGAGGGGTATCATGGCAAGATCCCAGGCGCGGCTCGAAGATGGCGTGCTCTACCCGCCCGATGCGGCAGCCCCCATCCCGCTGGACAGCCCCGACTGGTACGCCTGGTTGGAGCAACATACCTCCTTCACCTTTGTCGCGCCCCAGGGTGCGATCACTATCCGCAAAGAGCGCGGACGCTCCGGCAGCGGGTACTGGAAGGGCTACCGGCGGCTGGCCGGGAAAGTGCAGACCACCTATGTGGGCCGCTCCACCGATCTGAGCCTGGCCCGCCTTCAGGCTGCCGCGCAGGCGCTGGGGCGAGATCCCGCCCCGCCTCGCCCGCCCGCCGTGGTCCTGCCCCCACCCCCCGCGCCCCCGCAGGCCGCCCTGCCCCGCACCAAGTTCGTCATGCCCCCGCCACGCCCCCAGCGGGTGCAGCGCGGGCGCCTGCTCGCCCTCCTGCGTGCCGACCCGCTCCCCTGTGTCACCCTGGTCGCGGCCCCCGCCGGCTGTGGCAAGACGACCCTGGTCGCCGATTGGATCGCGCTGGACGCGCGCCCCACGGCCTGGCTGACGCTCGATGCCGGGGATAATGAGCCGATTGCCTTCTGGGCTGCGGTGGCGACGGCGTTCGACACGGCCCAGGCCGGGGTGGGTGCCTCCATCCTGGCGCTGTTGCAGGCCGACCAACCGCCGCCCATCGCCATCGTTGTGGCGGCGCTGCTGAACGAACTGACGGTTCACCTGCGCCCGGATGCAGACGGGCGACCCGTGTTGCTCGTCCTTGATGATTATCACGTCATCACGCAGCGGGCGATCCATGAGACCGTCGTGACGCTGATCGAGCGGCTGCCCGAACAACTGCGGCTGGTGGTGATCAGCCGGATCGACCCGCCCCTGCGGCTGGCCCGCTTGCGCGTGCGGGCCGACCTGCTGGAAATCCGCGCCGCGCATCTCCTCTTTACCGAGGACGAGGTCGCCGCCTTTCTGACCGACACGATGAGCCTGACCCTCCCCGCCGATGCCGCCGCGATCTTAACGGCGCGCACCGAGGGGTGGGTGGCGGCGCTCCAACTTGCCGCGCTCTCGCTGCGCCACCAGGCCGACCCGGCGGCGTTCCTCGCCACGTTTGGCGGTAGTCACCGCCACCTGTTGAGCTACCTGGTAGACGAGGTGTTGAGCCAGCAGTCGGCGGAGCTGCAAGCGTTTTTGCTGGCGACCTCCATGCTCGACCGGCTGTGCGCCGACCTGTGCGCGGCGGTGATCAGTGAGGCCCCGCTGGAGCCGGAGGCACCCCTGCCTGCCGCGCCGCCAGAGGCCGCGCTCCGGGCGCAGGCGCTGCTGGAAGAGCTGAACGTCGCCAACCTCTTTCTCATCCCGCTCGACAGCACGGGCCAGTGGTACCGTTACCACGCGCTGTTTGCCGAGGCGCTGCGGCACCGGCTGCACCAGCACGATCCCGGCAGGGAGCGGGTCTACCGGCAGCGGGCGAGCGCCTGGTATGCCCAGGCCGGGTATGGCTCGGAAGCCATCGGCTACGCCCTGGCGGCCCAGGACTGGGAGATGGCCGCCCGGTTGATCGACCAATTCATGGATGGCGTGCGTCGCCGGGGCGAGTGGCGCATATTGGACGCCTGGCTGGGGGCGTTGCCCCCGGCGTTGCTGCGGACCCACCCCAGGTTGGGATTCTGGCAAGCGGCGCGGCTGGTGGCGAAAGGCCAGTTTGTCGCCGGCGAGGCGGTGCTCACTGCGGTGGAACAGGACCTGGCGGGCGCGCAAGCGGCGGCTCCGGCGGGCAGCCCGCAATCCGCAACGATCCAGCGCTTCGCGGGGCGCACCGCCGCCCTACGGTCCCTGGCCGAGCGCCTGCTCCACGGCGATCCGGCCCGCACAATCCTGCGCGCCCGCGCCGCCCTGGATCAGCTCCCGCCCGACGATCTGGAGTGGCGGGCGTTGGCGCTGTCGAATCTGGCCGCCGCCGCCCACCTGGCCGACGATCTAGACGGTGCCCAACAGCACTACCAGGCGGCGATTGCGTTAAGTGCGCCGGTGGATTATCATTTTTTAACGCTCACCTCCTCCGCGCGAATCGGTACCGTGCTGAGCGACCGGGGCGAATTGCGCGCAGCGCAGGTCTATAGTGACCAGCTCCACCAACTCGCCACCGCCGCAGGTATCCTCGATCTGCCGATTGCCGGGCACATCCTCTGGCTCGAAGCCCGCCTGCGCTATGAGGCGGGCGATCTGCCCGGTGCCGAACAGTTGACGCGGCGGGCCATTGCCCTGGCCGAGCAGGGTTATCTTATCGAGCTACAGGGCCTGGCCCAGCTCACCCTGGGCCAGATTCGCCTGGCCCAGGCTGATCCGGCGGGGGCGATGGTCGCCCTGGATAAGGCGGAGTCGCTGATGACTCCCCCACCGACGGCAGGGGGCGGGCCGACCAACGATCTGCTACACGCGGCGCTGGCGGCCTGGCGGGCGACCGTTGCGCTGGCCGGCGCGCCGGTCGCCGCCGTTGTGCCGGTGCCCCTCGGCGCGGAGACAGCGTCTGGGCTGCCGCTCCCGCTCGCGCATTGGATCTGGCGCGCCGCCCATCTCTTGCCGGCGCGCCTGTATCTGCGGGAAGGTGCGGCGGCGGGCGCGGTCGCCTATCTGGCGCAACTAAGGGTCCGGGCGGAAGCGGTAGGGGCGCGTGGGCTGTTGATCACCGTGCTGGCGCTGGAGGCGATCGCCCTGGAGGAACTGGGCCGCCGGGCGGCGGCACGCGCAACCCTGCTGCGGGCGCTCGACCTGGGCGCGCCGGAAGGCTATGTCCGCGCCATCCTCGACGCCGGGCCGGCCATCGGCCCCTTGCTGCAAACGCTGGCTCAGGAACTGACCCGCACGCCCGAAACCGGTCCCGCCTTTCTGGCCTATGTCTACCGGCTGCGCGCTGCGGCGGGGCCAGGCGACGCGACCCCCCCGCCGGCCCCTGGTACCGATGGTCCCGCTGCCCGCCATGCGCCCGATCCGGCCAGCCCCCTCTTGACCAGCCGCGAGTTGGCGATCTTGCGCCTGCTGGAAACCGGCTACTCGAACCAGGAAATCGCCGACCGGCTGATCATTGGCGTGAGCACCGTCAAATGGTATCTGCGCGAGATCTACGAAAAGCGGGGCAGCGCGAACCGCACCCCGGCCGTGGCGCGGGCCCGCGCCCTCAGCCTCCTCCGCTGATCCCGCCCCGCCCTCCCCGCTCCCCCTCCTTTTGAGGGGAACCCCTCCCCCCCTGACCTGCTCTATACTGGTCATGTGCGGTGCTCCCCTTCGCCTTGCCCCCGCCCCATCTGTTGGAACGACCCCAGGTACGCCCCGTACCTCGTAGAATTTTGTGGAGAAGGATCAATGGTTTCCGTATTCGCCCGCCCCTTGACCACCCTGCTGCAAGTGAAGTCTACCGACCCGAACACGGTACGGCGGACACGGTTGGTCAACACCCTCCTCGCCGGGATGATCGCCCTGTCTGCCCTCTTCATTCCGCTGCAACTGCTGGATAACAGTATCCCCGAAGCCGGGGCGATCACTGTGGCACTGGCCGTGATGGTAGTCGCGCTGATCATTAGCTGGCGCGGCAATCCCACTCTCGGCGCGTATCTGTTCGTCGGCACCTGCTGCGCGATCATTTCGCTGCTCATGGTCACCCGGTCGAGCGCGGCCATGGCCTTCGAAATCGCCCCGTTTATGTTCGTCATCCCAATCATCGCCGCCGGGGTCACGGCGGGTCGCCGGGCCGCGTTCGCTGTGGCCGCCCTGGCAACGAGCGTGGTTATCGCCGTGGATCTGCTCCTGCCGCACCGGCCTCGCTTTGAACTCCGAGCCGATGGCTCGATGCGGGCGTTTGGTCCCCAGCCGGACGACAGCACCGTGGCGATGCTGATCATCTTACTGTTCCTCTGCGCGCTCCTGTCCTACAGCCTGGAGCGGGTCATCGTCGCCGCCCTGCGCGAGACCGACCTCCTGGCGACCGATCTGGCCCAGGCCGCGTCCGAGATCGCCCAGCGCGACCGCGATCAACAACTGGCCGTCGCCGTCCGTGGGCACGCTGCCGCGCTGGCCTCCACCGTCCAGCAACAAAGCACGGCGACGACCGAGCAAAGTCACGCCATGCAGGAAATCAGTGTGACGGTGGAACAACTGGCCGCCACCACCGGGCAGATTGCCGAGGCGGCGCGCGAGGTGCAGCAAGCGGTCGGGCGGGTCCTCCATGCGGTGGAGGACGGCCAGGAAAGCGACGCGCTGACGAGCCGCAGCATCACCCACCTGGACACCCAGGTCAAGGCGATGCACGATCAGATGCAAACCGTGGGCCAGCATGTGACGCAGATCAACCAGATCGCGGAGGTCCTGGCCGAGGTCGCCGATAATATCCACCTGCTGGCGCTGAACGCGACGATTGAGGCGGCGGGGGCGGGCAGCTACGGGCGGCGGTTCGCGGTGGTCGCCCGCGAGGTGCAGGCCCTGGCCGACCGCGCCCGGCACGCAAGTGCACAGGTCCAGGGGCAGGTGACCGATATTCAGGTGGTGGCTGCGGGGGCGCTCGCCACCACCCAGGGGGGTCGCCAGGCCGCCACCGAGGCTGTGGCCCAGGCTACCCAGACCCGCGCCGCGCATGATCGCATCCGCTCGATTGCCGACACGGCCAACCTGCAAGCCGAGCAGATCGCCCTGGCGACCGACCAGCAACAGATGGCGGCCAGCCAGGTATTAGTCACCCTGCGTGCTTTCGTTGAGACGATCCGGGAGATGGCCGAGGGCAGCAGCCGGGTGGCAGGGGCCGCCCAGCAGCTCAGCACCATGGCCGGTGCCCTGGACAGCACCGCGCGGCTGCAATCCCCCGCCGTCCGCCCCACAGCGGCCAGCTCCCCTGAGGACCCGGTCCGCCGGGTCCCGGCCCTGACCGGGGTGGCCTGGCCCGCCGAATAGGCGCGGCGCGTCCCGTCCCGAATATGAAACCGATGATCGTTGCGACATGACCCTTTCAACAGCAGAGATGTGAGGAACCAAGCGCAATGCAGATACTCGATACCGACCCGATTCCGCTGGTTTACCTGGCCCGGACCGTGCGGCCCGATGCGGAGAAGCTGCTGCTCACCCCGATGGATCTGGGGTTGCAGACCATTGAGCCGTATCTCAGCCCTGCCGACCGCGCGGCGGTGGTCGCCCAGTTCGGGGCCTACCTGGGGAAGCCGAGCCATCCGGTGCTGATCAGCAACCAGTTTGTGGACTGTATCTGCCGCCGGGGCTTTCCCGCGCTGACGCTGTCCGACGCCCGGCGTAAGCTGGCGCGGCTGTCGGTCGCTGCCTACCGGCAGTCCATCCTGGGCCGGGTGATGTTCGCCTCGCTACGCATCATGGGCCTGGAGCGGGCGCTGCGCCAGGCCCCCCGGCAGTTCGCTGCTACGACCAACTATGGCACGCGCTGGATCGCCTCCCTCGGCCCCGGCCACTGGCGCTTCGACTGCGCGGACGAGTTGCTCCACCCCGAAACCATGATCGGCAACCTCGAAGAAGTGGCCCAGATCGTCGGCGCGCCCAACCTCACGGTCGCTTTCGCCATGCGCGCCCCGCAGCACTACTCCTATGACATTACCTGGGACACCCCGTAAAGCCCGCCACCTTCAACTTCACTTTGTACACTTTTCGAGCGGCGAATCGTGCCTGTAGAGCGGATGATTTGCGGGCGGTTGGTACAATTTACACCCCGGTTGCGGGGTAGGAGTGTAAAATAAACCGCGATTGGGCCCCTCTGCGGAGGTCGCCAGGCACGAAATGCGGGCGGACCCCGCTAAGCACCATTATAAAATTGTACAAAGCCCGTCATGACCCTGCGGGGTCACCACCTGCGATCAAATACCCGCCGTTGGTGTTGTGGCCGGGCCTACACACTGGTATTTGAGAGCAGTGAAGCTGAAAGCTGCCCCAAATTTGCTGTCGTTGTCCCGAATCAAATACCTCGGCGTCTCGCCGTAGGGCGTGGCCTCACGCAATGGCTGCGCTGTCCCCGCATCGGTGGGAGTTCGCGTGACGCGGAAATGCACCACGCGTCGGGAGCCGCGCTCAATGATGAAGAAGATGAACAACGGACGGAAGAACAAGTCATAAACCTGGAGGAAGTCACAGGCCCCAACTTGAGCAGCATGGTTGTGCAGGAATGTGCTCCCGGTCTGAGCGGCTGGTTTGGATGCTGCTGGCGCTGGCGCACCAGCTTGGCGCATGTACTGCTGAATGGTGCGCTTGGCTACGCGGATCGGCAACTTGAGGAGCTCACCGCGAATGCGCTCGGCTCCCCAGAGGCGGTTATCTTGGACCAGCTGCTTGATCAGCTCGATGGTCGCCGCTGGCAACTTGGGCTTGGGGCTACGGGAAGAGGCGCGAGACTTCATCTTCCAGAAGAGGCGGAAGCCGGAGCGATGCCAACGCAGCAAGGTGGCGGGCTGTACAATCCGCAGGGCACTCGTCCAGGTGCGGAGCATACCGGCCAATAACACGAGGATCGTGCGGTCAGTGTTAGTGAGCTGCGGTCGTTTGACCTGTCGTTGTAACAGGAGAGCAGTTAAAAGTCGGGGGTATCCGGCTCTGCAGCCTATCTTCCTTGGCCTAACCGGCTAGCAGCCACCCTTGCGGTTACGGGCCCTCCCGGTTCCTCGGCCCTGGCGTGGTCCCCTCCCGCGTGTACTTGTCGTATGTATTGCGGGAGATGCCCACGATCTCGCAAATCTCGCGGACGCTGTACGCTCCATTCTTCTTGAGCACCGACGCCGCCTTCTGCTTCTTCTGGTCGACGCCTCTCGGCCGACCGCCCCGTCGGCCTCTGGCCCGCGCCGCTGCTAAGCCTGCCTTTGTTCGCTCGCGGATGAGGTCGCGCTCAAACTCGGCCAGTGAGGCGAAAAGGTGAAAGATCAGCTTGCCCCCGGCCGTCGTCGTAGCAATCTGCTCCTGCAGACTCTGGAACCCGATGCCGCGCTCGGCCAGGTTCCTGATCGTCTGCACCAAGTCCGGCAAGGACCGTCCCAGCCGGTCCAGTTTCCAGACCACGAGGATATCGCCGGGCCGGCAGGTCTGGAGCGCGGCGCTGAGGCCCGGCCGTTCCGTCCTGACCCCGCTCCCGACGTCGGTAAACACCTGCCCACACCCGGCAGCGTGCAGCGCATCCTGCTGCAGGTTCAGACTCTGGTCGCTCGTCGACACTCTGGCATAGCCGATCTGCATGAAACAGCCCCTCCCCGACACCACTCAGTGGAACATACCACGAAACCCAACTTCAACCGCCGTAACTGGTACGTAGTTATCATATACCAGTTTTGTGGTATGCTGTAGAGCACAGCCGGGTACATAGACGAGAGAAGTTCTGGCCTCGGCGGCTGTACCACAAAAACGTTCGTTTGTTTGAGCACCGCCACCCGTGCTCTGACCCCACGGAATCGCACTACGACGCGCGGCCACCAGGAGAGCCACCGATGACTGTCCCTCAGCCACCAGCCAACGCCTCAGTGTAGCAGATTAAGATTGTGCTCCGTGAGTGTAGTCCCCTGATCTGGCGCCGGCTGCTGGTACCTAGCGACACGACCATTGCCGAGTTGCATACCATCGTCCAAACCGCGATGGGCTGGGAGGATTTGCATTTGCATCGGTTTCGGATACAGGGCCAGGAGTATGGCCTTTACCGTGATGGTGGCATCTGGTTCGACGACGATCCTCGCAAAGTAATCCTGGCCGATTTCAAGCTGCGCCCGGGCGAACGCTTCCTCTACGAGTACGACATGGGCGACTTCTGGCAACATGACCTGCGCTTGGAACAAGTGCTGGCGGGCGATCCCCGCCCGATATACCCCTTGTGCATCGGCGGCACCGGTGACTGTCCGCCGGAGGACTGCGGTGGCCCGCCGGGATATGAGCGCCTGCTCGCCGAGCGCTGCTCCTGGGAAGTGCTGGAGCAGGTTCACGAGGATCTACTCCTGGTGGCGCAGCAGGTGCTCGCTTTCTACGAGGGTGGGCCGCGGCCGACCTATGAGGATGCGGAGTTCGTGGATGCGTTGGACCGGATGCGCGAACGCGCCGCGAATGCTCCGGTCTCCTTCAACCGCCGCACCGTGAACGCGGCTCTCCGCAAGCTGAGAAAGGACCGGACATGCAATTCCGTATCGAAGTGATCGCCGTCGCCGATGACGGGACGGAATGCCGCCAGGAGTTGGTCACCCTGACACGCGCCCAGGCGACGCTGGAAACCATGGGCCTGACCCTGGCGGAGAGTAAGCAGGTGCTGCAGCAACTTCAGCAGGTGGTGACCGAACAGCAAATCGACACGTATCTTGAGCAAGAGCGCGCTTGCTCCATGTGCGGGAAACGGCGCCAGCTCAAGGAGAGCGCTCCCGCGCCGTTCCGCACGCTCTTTGGCCGCGTGGAGGTGCGCAATCCGCGCTGGGAGCAGTGCGCCTGTCAGCCGCACGCCGCAAAGACGCTGCGTCCGCTGGCGGCCCTGCTGCCCGAACGCACCAGTCCCGAACTGCGCTACCTCGAAACCAAATGGGCCGCGCTGGCCGCCTAGGGGCTGACCACGGAGTTGCTCCATGAGGTGCTCCCGATCGACCAGAAACATGGCGCGAGCACGGTGCGGAACCACACGCTGCAGGCGGCGCAACGCAAGGAGCAAATGCTGGGCGACGAACACACCATCTATATAGAAGGCGCCCCGGCCGAACTGAGTCGGCTCCCGATCCCCGATGGTCCGCTGGTGGTCGGCTTGGATGGCGGGATTGTGCGGGCCCGCCGTGGGACGAACGCGGCCCAGGCCGGGAATCTGTTCGAGATCATCGCCGGCAAGAGCATCCTGGCCTTCCGCCGCGACGACCCGGTCGACGCGCCGCCGACGAGCAAATGCTTCGCACTGGTGCGCAGCGTGGACCAGAAGCCGAAGCGGCGACTGTTCGAGGTGCTGCGCGGGCAGGGCATGCAGGCGAATCAGCAATTGACCTTCTTCTCCGACGGAGGAGACACCGTGCGCCGCCTGCCCGAGTATCTGCACCCAGCGGCCGAGCACATTCTGGATTGGTTCCACTTAACGATGCGGATCACCGTGCTCCAACAGTGTGCGCGGGGGCTGCCCGTGCAGACGGCCAAGAGCGTTCGGGACCCTGCGGATGAGGAGAGTGCGGAGGAGAGTCTGGAACGCGTGTTGGAGGCGGAGGCGGAGAGTCTGGAACGCCAGGTGGAGCGGGTCAAACACTATCTGTGGCATGGCAACACGAGCAAGGCGTTGGAGCAGTTGGGCTGGATTGCCGACGACTTGGAGAGTGGGGATTACGACGCGGACGGGGAACCCAAGCCGCAACCGGGAAGCGAGGGGGCCGCGCGGATGCTCAAATACGTGCGGGAGTTGGAGACGTACATCGGCAATAACGCGGGGTCCATCGTCAACGACGGGGAGCGCTATCGGAATGGGGAACGGATCAGCACGGGGTTCGTCGAGTCGACGATCAATCAGGTGATCAGCAAGCGCATGGTCAAGAAGCAGCCAATGCAATGGACGCCAGAGGGAGCACACCTGCTGTTACAAGTGCGCACCGCCGTGCTCAACGAGGAGTGGGAAGAGATGTTCCGAACCTGGTATCCCGCGTTTCGGCCGGTGCGGATACCAGCGGAGGAGGCACGTCCAGCAGCCTGAGACCCCCCGACTTTTGAGTGCTCTCCAGCCAGGAGGTTTGCTTGACCCTACCGGCACTACCAACATCTTCCCTTGCGGGTCTGAGGTCCGGTCAGGAGCTAGGCTCCCGTCTACCATTTCCCCAGATGCGGATGTTGTTTTGCTTTCTGGTACTCCTGGCCTGG
>JBBSAN010000128.1:0-11976 GCA_038252265.1 Chloroflexia bacterium | reverse complement strand
CGCACGGAACACGATCATCTTTGTCCTGTTTATGCTGGTGGCGGCGGGGGTGCTGCTCTGGCAGTTCTATTTCCACGGGACGCTGGGGCCGGTGGGGCCGGTGGCGCAGCCCAAGCCGCCGCTGGAAGTGAGCGTGCTCTATGCCAGCGAACTGAATAGCTGGCTGAAGCCCGCCGCCGATGCCTTTAACGGGCGCAAAGTCACCATCGCCAGCACCGGGCAGGAGGTCCACGTCACCCTCAGTTCGATGGACGGTGGCGTGGCGATGAACGCCATCCTGCGCGGCGAACAGACGCCGACGGTGTGGGTGCCCGAAGCGATGCTGTGGGTCAACCTGCTCAACGCCAAGTGGCGTGAGGGGCATGATACCGACCTCCTCCTGCGCTCCGGCCAGTACCAGGCGACGCCGCTGGTCTTAAGCCCGATGGTCTTTGTCATGTGGGAGGAGCGCGCCACAGCCTTTACCCAGAAGCTGGGCAAAGTGGACTGGGACACGATCCAGCAGGCCGTCAACACGCCGCAAGGGTGGGCCGGGCTGGGTGGCCCCTCGGACTGGGGACCGTTCAAGTTCGGGGAAACCGACCCGCTACGCAGCAATTCGGGCCTGATGGCGCTCACTCTGGCAACCTACAGCTATCACAAGAAGAACGCCGACCTCACCGTTAAAGATCTGGACGACCCCCAGTATATCGACTGGCTGACCAACCTGGAAAAAGGTGTGCAGCAACTGGCCGACAGTTCGGCCTCGCAGATGCGCGACATGGTGCTGTACGGGCCGGGCACGTTCGACACGGTGGCGATCTACGAGAGCCTGGCGACCGAGCAGATCAAGAACGCCGAGGGCCGCTGGGGCAAGCTCCACGTCTATTATCCCTCGCTCAACATCTGGAGCGATCATCCCTATGCGATCCTGGTCAGCGACCAGACCAGCGCCGAGATGAAAGATGCCGCGCTGGCCTTCGAGGACTATCTCTACAGCCCCGCCGTCCAGCAGACGGCACTCAAGTCGGGCCTGCGCCCGGCCAACCCCGACGTGCCGATCCTGACCAACGACGCCGACAACCCTTTCAACAAGTACAAAGACTATGGCTTCGAAGCGGCCATCGGGCGCACCTCGCTGGTGCCTGCCCCGCCCGGCGACGTGCTGACGGCCTTGCAGAATTTGTTTGTCCGCATCCGGTAGGTGTGAAACGTGACGCGTGATGCGTGATGCGTGATGCGTGAATGAGTACTGCGTATTGCGTATTGCGTATTGCGTAAAGATTATAGTTATAGCACATCACGCATCACGCATCACGCATCACCAACGAGGCTTCTATGTTCAAGCGAGTACAAATACTGATGCTCCTGCTGGTGGTTACGCTGGCCGGGTGCGACAGCGGGGCGGCGACCCCCGATCCGGGGCAGGCATTGACACCGAGCAGCGGGCTGAACGGGGAGATCAAGATCGGGACGGCGTCCCCGTATACGGGTGATACGGCGGACGGCGGCATCCAGATCCGGCAGGGGGCCGAACTGGCGGCGGCAGAGTGGAACGCGCAGGGAGGGCTGCTGGGCAAGCGGGTCATCATCGTGGCCGCCGATGACCAAGCCAGCACCAGCGAGGCCGCGACCGTCGCCGCCAAGCTGGTCAGCGATCAGGTGGTGGCCGTGGTCGGGCACAAGGACAGCGGCCTATCGATCCCCGCGTCGGCGGTCTACAACAAGGCCGGGATCGTCATGGTCTCGCCCACTTCGAGCAACCCTCAACTGACGGCGCAGGGCTTCGACACGGTCTTCCGCGTCTGCCCGGTGGATACGACGCAGGGGCCGTTCCTGGCCGACTACCTGATCACCAAGCTGGGCAAGAAAAAGATCGCCGTCCTTTATGCCGACACCGCCTACGGCCAGGGCCTGCACGATCAATTCGTGAAGCACGCCGCCGAACTGGGCGTGACCCCGGTCACCGAGCAGCAGATCCACCGGGGCGACCGCGATTTCAGCGCGGCGCTGGGGGTGGTCGCCCCGCTCGCGCCTGATGCGGTGGTCTACGCCGGAAGCGTGCCGGAAGGGATCATCATCGCCCAGCAGATGAAGGAACTGAACATCAAGACAACCTTCATCGGGGGCGACACCCTCTTCCAGCGCGAGTTCATGCACGAGACCGGCAGCGCCACCGAAGGGGCCTATGTGACCTCGTTCTTCCCCGACCCGCTGAAAGACGACAAGACCAAAGCCTGGGTCGAACGCTACCGGCTGCTGTTCAAGCGCAACCCCGGCGGCAACAGCCTGGGCGGCTATGTCGCCGCGCTGACCCTGCTCGAAGCGATCAAGAAGGCCAACAGTACCGACCCCGGCGCGATCAAAACGGCGATGCACAACTTGCAGATCGACTCGTTCATCGGCCCGATCGCTTTCGATGACAAGGGCGACCTGAAAGATCAGCGCGACCACCTCTACCTCTGGCAGGTGAAGGGTGGCGAGTTCACCCTGGTGACGGATCGCTAGACCCCGCGCTCTGCCGGGGAAAGATCGCCCGGTAATAGAAACGCCAGCCCCTGATCGGGCTGGCGTTTCTGCGTGTTGCGGGGCACGGTTTACCGCACCGGCAGGCTCGCCCCCGGCGCGACCACGGCCAGGGAGGTGGCGAGCGAGCGCTCGAACGGGCTGCCGTCGCTCAACTGGCCGCGGATGGTGAGCGACAGGTTGGCGACCCCGCTCCCGCTCGGCAGGGTCAGCACCGGGCGCACCGTGGCCCCGCCTGCCTGCGGGGTGATCGGCTGGGCCTTGCCACCGTCCAGCGCCACATCCCCGCTCACCTGCATCGTGGTCACCGCGCGGCCTTTGCCGACCGTCGCGCCGATGGTGAGGGGCAGGGTGCTGCCGGGGGTGAAGGTGAGGGCCGGGTCGCGATCGAGCGCCACGGTGAGCGGGCTGGCGAGATCGGCCACCAGCAGGTAGGCGGCGGGGGTGGCTGCTGGGTTCTGCATCTGGAGCCGCCAGGTGCCGGGGGCAGGGGCGTCCACGTCCACGACGTAATGCACGCCGCCCTGGAAATAGTCGCTGGTGTCCGCGATCGGCCTGGCGCTGTAGGTCGTGCCATCGGGCGCAGTCCAGCGGAGGGTGAGGCTCGCCACGTTGCTGATCAGGTCCAGCGTCAGATGGGTCGCGCCGCGCTCCACCGGGATCTCGGTGGTGGCCCCGGTCTTGTTGTCAATCGGCCCGCCGCGCAGGATGCTACCCGCCGTGCTGTGCGCCTGTGGGTTGGTCGGGTCGATGGCCGGCGTTTCGGGGGTCAGGCCGGTGCGCCACAGGCTGTTGACATAGCTGTTCACCGTCGGAAAGACGTTGCGCCCGACGCGGACACTGTCGTGGTCCAGGTTGCGGGTGAAGACGTGGGTGGCGCGGGGATTGTGCGCGCTGGTCACCGTCACCAGGCCGTCGTTCTGGCCGTAGAAGCTGAGATAGCTCCCGCCCCACCAGAGGTCCGAGAAGAGCGGCCCCCAGGAGGTGCCCGCCCCGGTGTAGTAGTGAGTAAGGTTGTTTTCGGTGCGGTTGTCGGTGATCGAGCGGAAGTAGCTCATGTAGCCGGTTTGTACCGAGTACGTGCCGTCGTCGCGCTGGCCGAGCAGTGCCGCCAGCCACCAGGTCCAGGTGCTATAGCACAGGTCGGCGGTCTGTGATCCCCAGTGCGGCGTGCTCAGGGTGAAAAGCGTCTGCACCCGTGGTCCCGCCCCATAGTGGACGATGGCCGCCTGGGTGTCGATCCCGCCCTTGCTGTGGCCGATCACGTTCAGCGATTGGACCCCGTAGTGGGTGGCGATGGTGTCAAGCTGGCTGCGGAGCAGCGCTCCGTTGGCCCACATTGACGCCCCCGCGCCGTTGGAGTCGAGCAGATCGACAAACGCAGTGCGGTAGCCGTAGCTATAGGCGTAATCATACATGTCATTGTGGCCGGAGTAGGGGCTGTTGGTCCACCAGTTTTCGGCCTTGCCATGCATCCCGTGGACAAAGACGAGCACCGGCTTGCCGCTCGCCCCCGCCGGCACCGCGCCATAATAGATCGTGCCGGGAGCACTGTTGGTCGGCCCGGCAGCGACCGGCGCGGGTGGCGGCGGGGCACTTTGCGCGGCGCGGGTGCCCGTTGCCAGCAGGGCACTCAGCCCGGCGATGAGGATGAGGATGATCCAGACCGATGGATAGCGGCGCGCAACGACTTCTTTGTTCATAGCTGCCTCCTCGTGCGGTACGTGATGGGACCAATCGCCCGGCCTGCGCGCCGGATAGCTCCCCGGCCTTGCTCAGGTGGCTGCATGGTAGCACACGCGGGCTGGCTCGTCAATTGGGCAAGCGTGAAATGGGATGCGTGACACGTGAAACGTGAGGCGTGAGGGATCGCTGCCGGAGCGGCTGCTTGTTGCTGTGGCCCGCCGAATGCTATAATCAGAGTCAGCGATGCTTGATGACTGCCCGATAATGAGGAACCGATCCACATGGCGTTAGACATATCCCCTGAGTTGTTGATCACCCCTGCTCCTGAACTCCCAACCGTTCCCGTCCCCTCATCCGAAGAGATCTACCAGGCGCGCCGCATTCGCTTCGGCGCGGCGCGCGACTTCTACACCGAACGCTGGAACCGGGTCGCCAACGTGCGGCTGGCCGTGTTCTTTCTGGCGGCAGCGTGCGCCGGGTGGGGGATCTGGCAGGAGGTCACGGCGGCCTATGTTGTCGCCGGGGCGCTGTTCCTGGTCTTTATCGGGCTGGTACGCTATCACCAGCGGCTGGGGCGGGAGCGCCAGCGCTACACGATCCTGTGGGAGATCAACGACGAGGCCGGCCAGCGGGTGCGGCGCGACTGGAAGGCGCTGCCCTTGCGCTCGACCTTCCGCGCCGAGGCCGATCATCCCTACGCGGGCGATCTCGACCTGTTTGGCCGCGCCTCGCTGTTCCACTGGCTGGAGACGGTCACGACGAGCATGGGCGAGACGATGCTACGCGATTGGTTGCTGGCTCCCGCAGCGGCCCCGGTGGTGCAGGCGCGGCAGGCCGCCGTCGCTGAACTGGCCCCGCTGATCGATCTGCGCGACGACCTGGCACTGCGCGGGCGGCGCATGGGCAACACGCGGCCCGACCCGGCCCCGTTTCTGGCCTGGGCCGAGGCCAGCCCGTGGTTGCCGGCGCGACGGGGGCTGGTCTGGGCCGGGCGGGTGAGCGTGGTTGGTCTATGGGCGTCCATTATTGCCGGGGCGCTGGGGCTGCTGCCGTTGCCGCTCTGGCCGATCTTTCTCATCGGCAACGGGATTGTCCTGTTGTTCCTGCTGCGTGGGGCCGTGCAGGTGTTGAACGGGGTCGCCGGGAGCGCGGTCGCCTTCCGCCCCTACGCCGACGCGCTGCAACTGCTGGCCGAGGCCCAATTCACCGCCCCTGCGCTCCAGCAGATCCAGGCGACCCTCCAGACCGACGGCCACGCCGCCCATGTCCACATGCGGCGGCTACATACTCGGATCGGCTGGCGCTTTCCCCAGCAATCCATGCTCTACGGGCTGATCCAATTGCTGACGCTGTGGGACGTGCAGGTGCTGGCGCTGCTGGAGGGCTGGCAGCGCGAGGTGGGGCCACGGGCGCGGGCCTGGCTGGCGGCGCTGGGCGAGGCCGAGGCGCTGGCCGCCCTGGCCGTGCCCGCCCACGATAACCCGGATTGGGTCTTTCCCACGCTCGATCCCGCCGCGCCCGCCCTGGATGCGCGGGGGCTGGGCCATCCACTCCTGCCCGCCACGGCGCGGGTGGTCAACGATGTGATCGTGGGGCCGCCCGGCACGCTCCTGCTGGTGACCGGCTCGAACATGTCGGGCAAGAGCACGCTCTTGCGGGCGTTGGGGGTGAATATCGTGCTGGCCCAGGCGGGGGGGCCGGTCTGTGCCACGGCCTTGCGCCTGCCGCCGGTCACGCTCTGGACCAGTATGCGGGTGCAGGACTCGCTCGAACGGGGCGTGTCCTACTTCATGGCCGAGCTACAGCGGCTCAAAGCGGTGGTGGATGCCGCCCGCCAGGTCCACACCACCGAGGGGCCGCGCCTGTTCTACCTGCTGGATGAGATGCTCCAGGGCACGAACACGACGGAGCGGCAGGTGGCAGCCCGGCGCATCTTGCTCCATCTGGTGGCGCAGGGGGCCATCGGCGCGGTGTCCACCCACGACCTGACCCTGGCCGACTCGCCCGACATGACCGCCGTGGCGCACCTGATCCACTTCACCGAGCGGATCGTGCCCGGTCCCACCGGCCCGGTGATGACGTTCGACTATAAGAGCCGCCCCGGCCTCGCCACCTCGACCAACGCCCTCAAGCTGATGGAGATCATGGGGCTGGATACCGGCCCTTCGGGCGGTTGACACGCCGCCATCGGCTACCGGGTCCCGCCCTTCTCCTGATAGCGGAATGTGCCGAGTTGCGCGAGGAGCACGTCATAGGGGGGTGCGTTCTCCGGGTGCCGCTCGAAGACGGCACGGTGGATCGCGCTCAGCACCGTCTGGCTCGTCACGCCGGGCGGCAACGTTTCGGTCCCTTCTGGCACCTGCGCCGCCCCGCCCTGGGCGCGCGCGCCCGTTGCCCCCGCTGTCCCCACCAACAGGGCCAGCAGACCGAGCACGGAAAGACCGAGGATCAACGGGGATCGGTATCGCATTAGGGGACTCCTTCGCGGCAAGAGGTGTTTCGTAATATACCCCGCAGCGCCGGGAACCGTTCAGTTCCCGGCGCGTCCTCACCTCTATCTCCATGCAAGGCTGTTGCAACGTTGCTATGCCTGGATCGCCCATCTCGGTTGAGCGGGGTGTATTATAATGGGGGAAGAAGGAGGCGCACCCGATAATGCACCCTGATCCTCGGAAACACGCCATCCCGGTCCCGCCGCCCGAAGCGGCGCTGGTGGAAGCGACCCTCGCGGCCAGTGGGGCGGCCCAGCCAGGACGCTGGGCGGCGCTGACCGGTTGTGCGCGGGTGCAACTCCATACTGCGGGGGCGGCACCGGAGGTGCGCGGAGCCGGGGCGGGGTGCGCGGTCGTGGTGGAAGGGCAGGGGGCGAAGGCTGCCCCGCCGCTCCCCCGGCTCATCCTGGCGGCGACCTTGCCGCCCGTCCCACCCGATCCGGGGGGACGGGCGGCGCTGGTGGGGCTGCTGCTCGGCCAGGCCGTGCTGCTCCGGCTGGCGGCAGCGGGGTGGAGTGGGACCGTCGGGCCGCTCTGGACCACACACCCTGCCGCCGCGGCGGGACCGGCGGCCTCATCACCGCATGGGGATCTGGGGGCGGCCCTGGCCCACCAGCAGCAGCTTTTGCGCTGGGCCGTGCCGGAGGGAGTGCGGATCGCCCCCTGGCCTGCCGCTGAGGGTGGGGGCAGCGAGGTGGCCGATCTCGCGCTGGCGGCAGCTTTTGGCGGGGATGGGGCGGCGCTGGCCCGCTACCAGGCCCTGCGAGTCCCCCGCGTGCCTACAGCCCCGCCTGCCGGGTCCAACCGCCCGCCCCTGGAGACCGACTATACCCTGGTGCTGGGCGACCGGCCCGCTGTTGGGCAACTGGTGGGCACGCCGACCTACCGGCTGTGGACCCGCGATGGGCGCAGCCGCCGGGGCACTGGCCCGGCTCCTGCGGGTGGCGCGACGGCAGGCAGTTGGGCAAGCCTGCTGGCGGCGCTCACTGATTTGGCCGAGCGCATCGCCCGGCAGAAGCGCGCCCCGGCCCGCTACAGCCTGACCGTCTATAGCAGTCAGGAATCGCTCGTCGCCGCCCTGCGCGATCTGGCCCCCGGCCCGCCTGCCAGCGCCCGTCAGGCCCAGGCGCTCCTACGACGTTTCGGCGCGGTGCGCGTCCTCTGGCAGCCCGCCGCGCTGCTGGCCGCCTGGCTAGAGGGGGTCTAGATCCGTGTCCCCTGTGTCGCTATCCTTGGCCGCCCGGCCTATTCCGCGGCCTGCTCGTTTTCAACGAAGGCCTTGAGGCGCAGCAGGCGGTCATCCCAGCGGGCGCTGAGGTCTTTGATCCACCGATCCAGCTCGCTCAGGGGGGCGGGGGTCAGGGTATAGCGTTTTTCGCGCCCCTGTTGATCCACCGCGACCAGGGCCGCCGCTTCGAGAATACGCAGATGCTTGAGAATCCCCTGGCGCGTGATCGGGTATTCCTCGGCCAGTTGGGTCGCCGTCCGCGGGCTGTGGTCCGCCAGGTTCACCAGCAAGCTCCGGCGCGTGGGGTCGGCCAGCGCGGCAAAAATAGGTGCGTCTATCACAACAGTATGCTCCTGTCCTCGGCCCTGCCCGGTGCCGACCCGGCCCCAGGACGTTGCCGCCTGGGGTCGGGCCGCCGCTTATAATCCTTCGGGGTGTGGTAGGCTCCGGCCTTCCAGATAGGCTTGCAGATTCTCCAGCGCCATCTTGTAGCCCGCGTCCGTCCCCTCGATCCGCTGCTGGCGGGCCTCCTCCGTCAACGATCCCGACAGGCTCTCGGTGAAGATGAGCCGCGTACCGCCGTTCTCTTCTTCGAGCCGGTAGGTCGTGATCGTCGTCAGCCGCGGATCGGGCGGCTGCGACTCCCAACGATAGGTAAATTGCCGGGGCGCGTCGATCTGTTCGATGATCCCCGCCTGGGATTCGTAGCCCCGCGCGTAGAGTTTACCTCCGACTTCCAGCGCCGTCCGTTCCCACGGTGTCCCCGGCGAAAACCATTGTTCGATCTGCGCCGGATCGGTAATCGCCTGCCAGACCCGTTCGCGTGGCGCGGCGATCCAGATGGTGCGTTCGATGGTTGCCTTCTCCATAGCCTTCTCCCTCCTATACGAAACTAAATGGTTGCACATATTATAGCAGGAAAAGTAGTCTACCGCAAGCCCTGGCCGGTGGCCCCCGCAGCAGCTACACGATTGCTATAAAGCGGGACGCTGGCCGTGTCGTCGCTATATATGAGAGCCGGGCGTGGTCTTGCTGCGCCTGGCCCCGGTACGGCCCCAACAAACACGCTCCTATCCTCAGGAGGACTCTATGCTAACGCAAGCTCCGACCCTTCGCTTCACCCGTACCGTGGACGCCCCCGCGCCGGAGGTGTATCGCGCCTTTCTGGCCCCCGCCGCCCTGCGCGACTGGCTGTGCGACGACGCCCAGATCGACCCGCGCTCCGGGGGCCGCATCTATCTCTGGTGGACTGCCGGCTATTACACCGCCGGGGTCTTTACCACCCTGGCCCGCGACGAGCGCCTGGCCTTCACCTGGCACGCCCCCGGCGAACAGCCCGGCCTGGTCACGGTCGCGTTGGCCGCACATGACGGGGCCACTGCTGTAACGGTGACCTATGAGACGACGGACGGTCCTGGACCCGTGCCCGACGAGGCGGCACTGGCCGTGCGCTGGGAAGCGGCGTTGGAGAACCTCCAATCGTTGCTGGAAACCGGGGTGGACCTGCGGATCGCCCGGCGTCCGATGTTCGGCCTGATCAGCGGGGGCGACGTGGGGGCGGAACGGGCGGCGCGCTTAGGCGTGCCGGTGACGACCGGAATCTGGATCGGCGGGCTGGTGGAAGGGCTGGGGGCGCACGCCGCCGGGCTGCAACGCGATGATGTGGTGGTGCGCCTGGACGATCAGCCGGTGACCGACTTTCCGAGTCTGGCCGGGGCGATCGGGCCACACCAGGCGGGCGACCGGGTGCCGGTCGTCTATTACCGTGGCCCCGCCCAGCAGACGGCGGTGCTGGAACTGGCGCAGCGCCCACAACTGGATACCCCCAACACCGGAGCAGGTCTGGCCGCCCTGGCCCGTTCTACCTACAGCACGATGGACGCGGAACTGGCAGCGTGCTTGGCGGGGGTATCGGAGGCGGTTGGAGACTATCGCCCCG
Organism: Chloroflexia bacterium; assembly: GCA_038252265.1. Classification (GTDB taxonomy): domain Bacteria; phylum Chloroflexota; class Chloroflexia; order QHBQ01; family JAICKM01; genus JBBSAN01. Next base: position 2,126 of record JBBSAN010000128.1, on the reverse strand, counting down.
CGCCCGACGAATGGAATATCAAGGACGTGCTGGCCCACCTGATCGCGGTTGAGCGCGATACGCACAGTTGGATCGTGGGGATCACTGAGGACGACGAAGCGGTGAATCCGTTTCACAACAACGTGCCCCCACGGGTGCGCGGCTTGACCGCCGCTTATCCCACCGTGGCGGCGTTGACCGAGGAATTGTATAAGGCGGAAGTGGCGACGGTGGCGATGCTGGAATCGTTGCCCGCCGACCTGGACCGCCGCAAGCACCTGCTGCGCCGCCTGGGGGCCTGGCTGACCGCGCTGCCGGACCACAGCCGCGAACACTTCACCGAAATCCAGGCACTGGCCGAGCGGGCCGGGGTGTAAATCGCCCCCCGCGGCCAGTGCGTGCCCGGACCAGGAAACCCCGCGCGGGGTTTCCTGGTCCGGTGTTCGGCCTTCCCTCCCGGCTACGTCGGTTGCGATACGCATCTTGCCTGCCCCTACCACGGCTGTTGCAAAGTCGTTCGGCGCGGGCCGACCTCACACTGTCATCCTGAGCGCAGCGAAGGATCTTCGGGGCGGTCCGTGGTGCACAGGCCACGATCCCGATATTCCCTGATGACTTGGCGGCCCCAACAAGATCCTGAACGCAGCGAAGGATGACAGGGGTGGACTTTGCACCCGCCGTGCTGGTCGGTAGCCCCTGTGGCGTTCGCTAGAGGCGGTGCGTGCTATGCTATAATGTAGTGTTCGAGTACTTTTCCAGGAGGTGCGGACGATGCGGGCGGTATTACTGCGGTTGGGCGATGGACCCCTCGACTCCTATGTCGGGGCAGTGGTGGCGATGACGGTGCGCGGCGGGAGCGCGGCCAATGGGGCGCTGAAGAAGGGCCATATGCTGGCGGCGGCGGATTTGCCCGCCCTGGCGGCGCTGGCGGTAGGGCAACCCGATCTAGCCGTGCCGCTGTTGCTGCCCGATGCCACCGATGTGCATGAAGACGCGGCGGCGGCGCGGCTGGGACGGCTGGTGGCCGGGCCGGGTGTGCAGGTCAGCGCGGCGGCGCAGGGCAAAACGCGGCTGGTCGCCACCGGACGCGGCCTGCTGCGGGTGGATACGGCGGCGTTGGCCCGGTTGAACGCGGTGCCCGATGTGTCGGTCTATACCCTGTTCGACAATCAGCCGGTAGATGCCGGGACGGTGGTGGCCGAGGCGAAGTGTACTCCGCTGATGATCGCCACCGAGCATCTGGACGCCGCAGCCGACGCAGCAATGGTCGGGGCCGACTACCGGGCCGTGGTGGACGTGCTGCCGTTCGCCCCGGCGCGCACGGCGCTGCTCATCCGTGAGCGGCTGGAGGGGACCGCCGCCGAGCGGGTGCGCGCCGGGTTGGGGCGCAAGCTGGCCTGGTTCGGGGCCAGCCTCCTACCGGACGCCGGGCCGCCCCTCGTGCCCGATGATGCGGTAGCGGTGGTCGAACGCCTGACGGCGGCGCTGGCGGCGGGGGCCGACCTGATCCTGACCGCCGGTGGCAGCCTGAGCGATCCGTTCGATGCCACCCTGGCCGCGTTGCGCCGCCTCGATGCCCTCCCCGTCACCCGCGGTGTGCCGATCCATCCGGGCAGCCTCCTCTGGGTCGCCTACGCGGGCGCGGTGCCGATCCTCGGCGTGCCCTCCTGCGGCCTCCTCTCCGAGTCCACCTCGTTCGACATTGTGCTGCCCCGCCTGCTGGCGCGGGGCCGCGCCGCCCTGGCCGATGCCGCCGCCTGGGGCCACGGTGGACTGCTGGCGGCGGGGCAGGCGTATCGCTTCCCGCCTTACGGGGATGCGTGAAACGTGACGCGTGAAACGTGAAACGTGACGCGGGATCAGGGACGCGACAGGGGTGAGTCCCCCTCTCCGCCGCATGAGCGGGGAGAGGGGACAGGGGTGAGGGGTGCCGGCCTCCTCACCCCTGCCGCGTTTAGGGCGTCGGGGTGGCCGTCACCGTTGGCGTGGGCGCGGGGTTCTGGCAGCCGGGGAAGAAGCTGTTGGTGACAACTTTGGCTGTTTGCCCCCGCGTGTTGTTGTTGTTCGGGCGGAAGTAGGGCGGGCCGATCGGCGGCAGGCACGGCTCACCCGGCCCACCGCAGGGATACCCCCCGACAATGCCCCGG
>JBBSAN010000127.1:0-12084 GCA_038252265.1 Chloroflexia bacterium | reverse complement strand
CGAGCGTCTGCAAGGCCGCGTTGGTCCGCCGCTCCAGCCCAATCGTAGACATCGGCTCCGGGCGCATCGCCTTGCCGCACAGCGACCCGGCGACATGGCCGGGGTAGAGCGCCACATGATCCGGCAGATGCAGGAGCGTGTCGTGGAGGCTGTGGAACAGCTCGTGCGCCCCCTCGCCCGGCTCCACCGCCAGGTCGGGCCGCCCCACCGCGCCGACGAACAGGGCATCCCCGGTCAGCACCAGCCGGGGTTCGCACCCCTGTGCGGTGTCCGTCACCAGCAGGCTGATATGCTCGGGCCGGTGGCCGGGGGTATGGAGCGCCTGGATCTCGACTTCGCCCAGGTGGATCACCTCGTCATCGGCCAGCGGACGGTGGTCATAAGCCACGCCCGCCTCCCGGTACACGTAAATGGCGGCACCTGTATGTGCCGCCAGCTTGCCGTGTCCCGAAACATGATCCGCGTGGTTGTGCGTCTCAATACAACAGACAATATGCAGCCCGGCGTCTTGCGCCGCCTCGATATAGGGGGTGATGTCCCACGCCGGGTCCACCACCGCCGCCTCGCCGCTGTCCGCCGACCCGATCAGGTACGACGCGCAACCCAGGTCTTTGCGTAGAAACTGCTGGAAGTACATCGTTGTCCTCCCCACCTTTTAAGATAACGGCTCCGTTGCCTTTATCGAGTTCCGGCGTGGCCCACGGTGCCGCCACACCCGAATGAACCCCCACAGGGCCAGCCCCCAGAGGATCGCCAGCCCGCCCACCACCGGCACCATCGGGCGGTAGGTATCCGGCTCCTCCCCCTCGACCAGCACGTAGGCGTCGTCCGGCAATGGCCGGGGCAGATCGGCCAGGCGCTTGAACTCGGTGTAATCGGAGGCGCTTGTCAGCGGCCCCAACTTGCCGGTAAAGCGGCGCACGTGGCCGCCGGTCGTCACCTGCCAGGCACTGTCAATGGTGGTGACATAGAGCCGATCGCCATACTCGACCAGCGGGACCCAGTAGGTGGTCACGTCACCCTGCCGCACGGTCACGCTGCGCGCCGGATCGGGCACCCCCTCCACCGTCGCATACCTGCCGCTGAAGGTGCTGTCCACCAGTTGTACCGCGCTGAGGATCGGGGCGGGTTCGGCCTTCTGCAAAGAGTACACCGCCGACCCAAAGAACCCCACGATCAAGGCCCCCGTGATAATCAGCACAAAGGCCGGTAACAGCAACCGCCATTTCCGGCTCTCGATGACCATAGTGCGCGTCCTCGCTCCCCACCGTGTCCTTACTGCCCATTATACCAGAATCGGGCGGCGTATTGGTCGTGCCGCCTGGCAAAAGGTGTGCAGTAATCAGGCCACCGGACTCGCGCGCGCGGCCCCACAGAAAGCCCAATGTATGAACGTAGCATAGCACAGCTATCCACCAGCCATCAAGCGTCCTGCTCAGATCCCGTCATAACAATTTCTCCCCGTTGTAGGATATGGCATGGGGCTTTACCAGGGGGATCGCAACCCCTACGACCCACCAACGCCCAAAAGACGAACACCACCCCACAAAAACAGCGCCCCGCTCAAATTCCCTTGAGCGGGGCGCTGCCATCTAACCACTGCCTACTGCCTACTGCCTACTTGATCCGCTTGCGCTTGCTGCTCACGTAGTCCACCAGGATATACTCGCCCAGCGCTTCGGGGGTGGCGTAGAAGGCGCGGCCCTTGTTGATCGTCGTCATCTGGTTGACGAACTCGGTCAGGTCGTAGGTCCGCTCCAACATGAACGTGTTGATCACGATCCGGTCGCGGGTGCAGCGGGTCACTTCGCGCAACGTCTCCTGGATGGTGCGGTAGCTGGGCGGGTAGTTGAAGTATGATTGCCCGTCTTCCAGGTGCGCGGTCGGCTCGCCGTCAGTGATAACGATGATCTGCTTGTTCTGCGTCTTGTGCCGGGCCAGCAGGGTGCGGGCCAGCATCAGCGCGTGGTGCAGGTTGGTGCCGTACTCGTACTCGCTCCAGTCGATCTGCGGCAGCGCCTCCGGCTTCAGTTCGCGGGCATAGGCCGAGAAGCCGACGATATAGAGGGCATCACGCGGGAACTGGGTACGGATCAGGTGGTTGAGCGCCAGGGCCACCTTCTTGGCCGCCAGGAAGCAGCCGCGCAGCAGCATCGACCGGCTCATGTCGAGCATCAGCACCGTGCTGCTCTGCGTCTGCAACTCGGTGTGATAGACCTCGAAGTCTTCCGGGTGGAGATGCACGGGCGATCCCGGCCCCTCGCGGCCCACCGCGTTGCGTAGCGTGGCTTCCAGGTCCAGGTAGAAGGGGTCGCCAAACTCGTAGGGCTTGCTCTCGTCGGTGCGTTCGCCGCCGCGCCCGCGTGATGACGTGGGGTGCTTACCGAATGCATCCTTCTTCAGCAGGTGGAAGATATCTTGCAGCGCCTTCTGGCCGATCTTGCGGATGCCGCTGGGCGTTAGCTCCAGCTTGCCGCCGCGCTCTTCCAGGTAGCCCGCGTCCTCCAGCATCTTCGCCAGCTCTTGCAACTGGCGCATCGACTGGCCCTCTTCCGCGCCGAGCAATTCGGCCACTTTTTCGGGGTCGATCTGGTTCACGTTGTCGTCAAAGCGGGCGTTCTGCAATTGCTGTTCCAGTTGCTCCATCTGCCGCAACTGGTCCATCATCCGCATCGCCTCGGACATCGTGACCGGCTCATCGCCGCTGAACTGGTAGCGCTGTCCGTCGTAGGGCATTAGCTCCTGCATGTTGGCCGCCAGTTGGGCCAGCTCCCATTTCAGCCGGTCGTCGCGCAGCATGGCGTCCATCATGTCCTGCAATTCCTGGCGCTGGCCCGGACTCATGCTTTGCATCAGCGAGTCCATCGCCGCCATCTGCTGTTGCAGGTACTCCATCAGCGCTTCCAGCGAGTCGATATTGGGCGGGAAGAACTGGCCGTGCTTCTGCTTGAACTCGTCAAACTTCGGATCGCGGCCCTCGGCTTTGTCGCGCAGCATCTGGTTCAGGTCGCGCACCATCTCGCGCAGTTGGGCCATCTTCTCCGGCGTCATCTGTTCCATCGACTGCTTCATGCCCTGGAACATCTGGTTCATCATCTGCTGTTGCAGCGACGCGAGCAGATCTTGATACTGCTGCCGGGCATCGGGGTTCATGAAGTCGTAGTCGTTCAGTTCGCGGATCTTGCCGCCGGGGTCTTCGGGCAGGGCATCCAGTTGTTGCTGGCGGCGGGCGGCCATGTTCTCCATCATCTTCTGCAACGCCGCCTGCTGCTCCGCATCGGGGGCACCGCCCTCTTGCGCGGACGGCTGCTGGCCCTCTTGCCCTTGCTGCCCTTGCTGATTTTGCTGGAGCTTCTGGCGGCCCTCCTCCACCCGGCGCTCGATCCCCTGGCGCTCGGTCTGGATGATCTCCTCCAGCTTCTTGTTGACCTCGTCCATCATGCCGCCCAGGTTGTTGCGCTTGAGCATCTCCTGGCGGCGCTGGCGCAGGCGCTCCATCAGGTCGCGCAGGCCCATCATCCGTTCCTGGTCGCGCGGCTGGTGGCCCTGCTGCATCAGGCGGCGCAGGGCACGCTTCAGGTCGCCGTCGCCCAGCAGATCTTCGGAGATTGCCTCCATGATCGCATCGGCATCGAACGGCAAGATCTGCTGGGTGCCGTCCCAGTTTCGATAGGTAAAATACTGGGGCATTGGGTTTGCCTTTTCTCTAGGGGTCAGGTGGACGACTGACCCACAGTATGTTTAACGCGCTCCGGTATGATGGAGGCTTAGGGGAATGTCCAAGCGCCGAGCTTCTGTTCAAGCCGCAGATGAAGCCGCGTCCCGTGCAGCAGGCACTGCCGGTGCCGACCAGACCACGTCGAAATCCTCCGCTGTCAGGTCGATCAAGGCGTCGAGTCCCGCATCTTCATCCTCAGAGAATTCAACCATATAGAGCGGAGGGTCAACCGGATAGACATGAACAATCGTCCCGCACATCCCTTCTGTAAGACCCGCATCCGGTATGGCGTGCTTCAACTGCACCACGTCTAGTTCATGAACCATTTGCTACCTCCTCTTCTTCGGCGGCTTGATCGTGAGCAACCGCACATGATCATCTGGCTCTCGTATCCAGTACAGGCGCACGTCGGCAATCGTTCTGCCATTTGCCCCTGACAGGGTTATGAGTTGTTCCAGACGGACTCCATGTACGTCTGCACGCTGGGCAGACGCGCCAGCAGGATCATAGAGTATCTGCAACGCCAGATCTTGATAGTTCTCCCTGGTGAATCCTAGTGCCCGCCTGAACCACTCAGCTTTCGGCCCACCGTCCGGGTGCTCCGGGTCTAAAAGGTAGGTGAGCAATTTCTGCTCCACACTCTCATCGGTCGTCACAGGTCATCGCTCGCATTTTGCCTGCTCATTAAAGGTCATGATGGCTTGCTGTAAGTACCAGAGCTGCTAATCACAACGGTACATGCTGTACCTGGCCTTCCCACTCCTCTGCCGATATGCCTTCCAACAACAGCAAGATGTCGTTGATCGCTGCTCCAACCGGGGCCGTCGCCTGGACCATGCAGACGCCGGGTAACGGCTGCCCTGCTGCTACGCGTTGATGAGCATAGGGAACAAAGGTCTTTTTGTCGTGGGTGAGGATGATGCGCCCTGCCTGGGCTGCCCATTCCAGCACATCAGGATCGCTCGCGCCGGACAATCCTACATCCTGGACACGCACGATGTCCAGATCAGGCCGCCGGCGGAGCAGCCCCCAGATAATGTCATTATCAAAGTTCTCGTCGGCGGCCAGCCGCACCATCAGCTTTGGGCATCCTGGGCGGCCTGCCGGGCAAGCAACCGCTCCCGGATGCCGACGAGATTAAAGCGGGCGATATTCTCTTGCCGGATCTGTTCCGCCGCCACGTCTTGCTGATGCAGATACGTAGCGACTTCGACTCGGTGTTCCAGATAAAACGCGATCACGGCATAGATATGGGCCAGCTTCAAGGTGGGCAAGCGTAAGGCGAGTTCTTCGGCGGTGGCTCCTTGATCGAACTTCTCGACCACGGTGTCAAGCGTGACACGGGTGCCTCCGACCCGGATAACCCCATCGGCTCCTGCCGCTAAGGGCACCGGCCCGGCTTCAAGGATCAAGGTCATCGTCGTTGCCTCCTCGCCCTAACCAGAATTTACCCTAACGCCGGTAGCGCACGCCGCCCGCCGCTTTGTCCTTGTTCAGGCGGCGGTTCAGGTGCAGGCCCTCCATGATGAATTCGAGCGCCGAGGCGATGGCCGCCGGGTTGCCCTGCGCGTTCAGCTTGGCGACGGCGTTCTTCAGGCCCTTGACCTCGGACACCTGGTGAACATACTCCATGGCGGGCAGGCTGTCGGACACTTCCAGCGCCATGCCGTTGCTGAAGCGCTGGAGCACATCCTCGAACTCCTGGATGGCGAAGCGGCGATTGAACACTGCCAGCACGGCCCCTTGCATCAGCTTGTCGATCACGCGGTCCTCGCGGGCCTCGCCCACCGCCTCGATCTCGATCTTCCCGGCAGTGGAGGCGACCAGCGCAGGCAGGTCGCTTATCCGCGGCGCGGCGCTGCGTTCGCCCAAGCGGATTGCCCGCTTGGTGGCGTTGCTGATCAGGTTCTCATAGTTCGCCACGCTGACCCGCACGCTCACCCCCGACCGCTGGCTGATGTCGGGGTGCTTGCGGGCCATGTGGGTGAACTCGGCCACGATCTCGCGCATGTAGGGCGGGATGATCAGTTCGACGCCCTGGTCGCTGAACGACACCCGCTCCTGCTCCATGATCTCGATCTCGTGTTCGATAGTCTTGGGATAGTGGGTGCGGATCTGGCTCCCGGCGCGGTCCTTCAGCGGGGTGATGATCCGCCCCCGGTTGGTGTAGTCCTCCGGGTTGGCGCTGGCGACCAGGAAGATATCGAGCGGCAGGCGGATCTTGTAGCCCCGGATCTGCACGTCGCGCTCTTCCAGGATGTTGAGCAGGCCCACCTGAATTCGTTCGGCCAGGTCGGGCAGCTCGTTGATGACGAAGATGCCCCGGTTGGTGCGCGGGATCAGCCCATAGTGGATCGTGTCTTCGTCCGACAGGTAGCGCCCCTCGGCCACCTTGATCGGGTCGATCTCGCCGATCAGGTCGGCGATGGTGATATCGGGCGTCGCCAGCTTCTCGCCGTAGCGCGCCTCGCGGGGCACCCACTCCAGCGGCAGGTTATCGCCCATCTCGGCGGCCATCTCGCGCCCCTTGGCCGAGATCGGCGCATAGGGGTTGTCGTTAATCTCGCTCCCGGCGATGATCGGGATCTCATCGTCCAGCAGAGTGATCAGCGTGCGGGCGATGCGCGTCTTGGCCTGCCCGCGCTCGCCCAGGAAAATAATATCCTGCCCCGACAGGATCGCATTTTCGATCTGCGGGATCACCGTCTCTTCATAGCCGATGATGCCTGGAAACAGCGGCCCGCCGTCGCGCAAGCGCCCGATCAGGTTCTTCCGCATCTCTTCTTTAATGGAGAGCACCCGATACCCGCTGCGGTGTAGCTCGCCAACCGTACTCGGTTTTGCCATGATAATGATTACCCCATCTTTCAGGATTCGGATTCGGATTAGCGTCAGGTGTGGGCCAGACAATGGTGGATGTTTGATTGCGGAATGCGGATTGCAGATTGCGGATTGATACGACCGCAAGGGATCACGCCAGTCGTTCCCCTGGCATAATCCGCACTCCGCAATCTGCAATCCGCAATTAGAAGGTTGCCAGAGCACGCCGCACCGCCGGGATCGACCGTGCGCCGGTGTTGATGAGCTGGGTTAAGCAGGATTCGCGCCGGGCCAGGTCGGCAGTGACCTCGGCGGGCGGGAGACCCATCCAGCGGCTCAGGGCGGCGAGCACCGCCGGGTCGTCGCGGAAGTAGTACTGGACGCTGTCGGTGGCGCGGTCCCAGCGGGCCAGGCAGGTCACATCCACGCCGCGTGGGCCGCTGCCGGGCTGGATCAGGTGGACGGCGATGCAGCGGCGGGTGGTGCGTCCCAGACCCTCGATCAGTTGCAGGTTGACGACCAGGTTCAGCCCTCCCAGCAGGTGATCGGGCACACTCAGCGGCGGGGCCTGGAGGATCGCCAGCACATCCTCCACCGTCTCGGCGTGCATGGTCGAGCCGAAGGCGTAGCCCTGGGGCAGGAGGCTGAACAGCTTGCCGATCCGCGCCCCCCAGAAGTAGATCGCCAGGTGATCGCTCATCTCGTTCGCCAGCAAGTAGGTCTGCGCCGGCTCGATGCTCGAATCACGGGTAAACTCGAAGTTCTCGTAGTGCCCACGCAGATAGATTTTGCGGGTGTTGGGCGGGAGCAGATCGAGCAGCGCGGTCAACGTCGTGGTCTTGCCCGCCATCGGCGGCTCGGCCCCGACGATGATCGAGGCCCGGTGCGCCAGCATCGTCCACAGCAAGGCCATCAACGGCGGATCGAACGAGCGCGCCTCGATCAACTGCACGATCGACAACGGCACCGGGGGCTGCCAGTGCCAGCCCCACCAGCCAAAGGGTTCGTCATAGTCTTCGCTTGCCATAACTCCTCCGATGTGGGAAGGGGGTTAGTGCGATGGGCAGGGTGGACATGATACCAAACAACCCCCCACCGAACGGTAGAAGGAGCAGCCACGGCCACACGGCCAGGGCTGCTATCCTTATTATACACGATCACTGCCCGCCGTCCAATTTAAACGACAACCAGCGGGCCACTGGAACGGCCCCCGGACAGGTCCGCCGTAGGTTCGCCAGAGTGTCAGGACCGCTGCATTCTCGGGGTAGCGGCTGTTGACGTAGCGGCGCACCCCCGTGTGCGCCGGGGGGAGTCCGCGATCTCGGGGCGGCGCGGCGGGCTATCGTCAGCCGATCGGACGCCCCACCAGGGCAGGCACACGGGTCGGCCCCTATCCAGGAGAATGCACCGGCTCGCATCGTGGTCCCGGTTGACAACAACGGAGTCAATGCGCTACAGTGGGCTATAAAAGGCGCGCCGCCGCAAGAGACAGTGGCCTGCGCCAGTCTCCTGGAAAGGATCATAAGCGGACCAGGCGGCCACGCGCTGAGTCCCGTCCCACACGATGAGCAAACAACCCCATCCCCGTCATCTGCTAACCATAATACTGAGCCTGGTGAGCCTGCTGGTGCTCGCCGCGTGCGACAGCACCCCCCCGACCTCCCCCACCCCGGTGGTGCCCCCGACGGCCACCGGCGTGCCCGATACCCCCACGCCCACCGGGCCGCCCCCGAACGTGGGCCTGGTCTACCTGGAGGGCAACAACCTGCGCTTCCGCAGCCTGAGCGCGGCGGGGCCACGTACCCTGGCCGGGCCAGAGTGGGGCGATGGGGGGCCGGTGACGGCCTTCCAGGTATCCCCCAATTACAACTGGATCGGCTTCCTCCTCGCAGGCCGGGGCAGCCTCGGCCCGACGGCGGTCCCGCTCACGACGACCGATCCGTTGACCGGTGGCCTGTGGTTGGTCAACGGCCAGAGCGGGGGGCGCTTCCAGATCGCGGGCAGCATCTACCCCCCCGGTGGTCCGGCAGCGGCGCGCCCGATCGCCCAGGCTGCCGCCAGCAGTCTCGCCTTCTCGCCCGACAGCCGCCTGCTGGCCTACGTGGCGGCCAACAGCCCGGCGGGGGATCGGGGCACCGATCTCCTGCTGGCCCAGGCGGCGCTCCCCCCGCAGGATGCGCCGCCGATTCGCCCCGTCCGCCTGGCCCGCAGCGCCGACGGCCTCATCATCGGCCCGGTCTGGGCACCGACGCGCCGCTATATCGCCTTTTTGGAAGCCCCCCAACTGGGCACCGGCGCGGGCTATGACGCCGTGATCAAGGCGGTGACGCTCCAAAGCGATCAGCCCCAGGCCGATCCGGTCTTGCTGATCGACGGGCGAACGCTGCCGAACAACCGCCAGGCCGCCCCCCCACTTGACCTGACCTGGACCGACGCGAACACCCTGGCCTTCCAGGCGTTCACCGCGCAGAACGGCATTGATGGCACCTGGCAAGTGGGACCGGCCAAGCGCGACAGCGACCCCAGCGAAGTCGCCCCCGGTCAGGCCGGGCCGGCCAGTTGGAGCAGCCCCGATCCGGGCGGCCAGCGCTGGTTGGCCTACCGGTTGCCGGGCCACGGGTTGTTCATCGTCCCCGGCGGCGGGTCGAGCGACCTCCAGGCCACTGCGCTGCTGACCGACACCACGATCAGCGGCACCGGCGCGATCCCCCCGCTCTGGGCACAGGGGGCACGCTATCTCGCCTTCAGCGCCGCGGATAATCGCCTGCGGATCGCCGACCGCGAACATCCCGGTACCGTGGCCGATACCGGCCTGGGCGGCACCGGAGCCGTGCGCGCCGCCTGGAACAACAGCGCTGGCGACAGTGCGCGGCTGGCCGTCGCCAGCCCCCAGCAGTTGACCATCCTCGATCCGGGCGGCAAAACCCGCGCCCAGGTTGCCCTGACCGGCCTGGGCGACGCGCCGCAACGGATCGTCTGGCAACCCCTGGCGCTGGACATGAACGGCCCGCCCCGCCTGCTGGTGCAGGGGGCCGATACGGGGGCCGGTGCCCCCACCCGCGTTTACGAGCTACACGAAGCCGACAGCACCCTGGTCCCGCTGGCCGAGTTCACCAGCGACCCGGCGACCCCCCCGCAATGGATCCGCCTGGCCCAGGCCCCGTGATGCGTGATGCGTGATGCGTGATGCGTGATGCGTGATGCGTGGAAATTCGCCGCCCGCCGCATGTCGGATTCCCTTCTCCCCTTCCCTGTGCTCTATCGGGGGAGCTGGTGCCGTAGCGGCGCACCCACGTGTGCGCCTGGTGGGGGGTCCGCGATCTCCGCGCTGGCCGTGCGTCCGGGTGCAGACCGGGCAGCCCCCATCAGGGAGCAGGCCGCCGCCCTGCTCCCTGTCCTGTACAGATTGACAGAAGCGCCGGGATACGCTACTCTCTAAAAGAGGACGCAGCGAACAGCAAGACGCACAGGCACCGAACAGTACAAGGAGACGCCGGGATCATGCAACGCAGACGTTTTCACTTCGACGAACTGCGGGCGGCACGGGCGACCCGGTTTGCGGCCCGACTGGCAGATATTCTGCACGACCAGGGGATCACCCACAAGGAGCTGGCCCAGCAACTGGGCGTCACCCATTACGCCGTGGACTCCTGGACACGGGGGGCCGACCCCACCCTTCCCGCCGGGGCCAACTTCGAGCGGCTGTGCGCCCTGCTGGAGGCGCGCAAGCCCGGCACGGGGCGCGACCTGGCCGTGGCCGCGGGCCAGCCCTGGAAGCCACCCGACGCCCCCGCGCCGCGCCCCGGCCCCTCCGGTATCGCCCCGACCCAGCCCGGCAATCTGACCACGGCGATCAGCAGCTTCGTGGGCCGCACCGACGAAATCGCCGCGGTGCGCGACCTGCTGACGGCACACCGCCTGATCACGTTGACCGGTCCCGGCGGCATCGGCAAGACCCGCCTGGCCGGGCAGGTCGCCGCTGGCGAGGCGGCGCGGTTCCCGCAAGGGGTGTGGCTGGTCGAGCTAGACGCGCTCCAGGATGCGGCGCTGGTGCCCCAGGCCGTGGCCGCCGCACTGGGGGTGCGGGAGCAAGGGGCGATCCCTTTGATCGACACCGTCGCTGAATATCTGGGGCGGCGCGAAACACTCGTGATCCTCGACAATTGCGAGCATCTAGTGGCAGCCTGTGCAGCGCTGGTCACGCGCCTGCTGGGAGCCGCTCCGGCCTTGCACATCCTGGCGACCAGCCGGGAGCCGCTGCGGGTGCGTGGCGAGATGGCCTGGCGCGTGCCGCCCCTGACGCTGCCCGACCCGGCGCAGACACCGCCCCCCGCCGCCCTGGCCGACTACGAAGCGACGCGCCTCTTTATCGAGCGGGCGCGGCTGGGCCAGCCCCGCTTCGCCCTCACCGCTGACAACGCCGGGCCGGTCGTCCAGATTTGCCGTCGCCTGGATGGGATGCCGCTGGCCCTGGAACTGGCTGCCGCGTGCCTGCGGGTGCTGAGCGTCGAGCAGATCGCCGCCCACCTGGACGACCGCTTCCGCCTCCTGACCGATGGAGGCCGCGATGCCCTGCCCCGCCAGCAAACCCTGCGCGCCGCCATCGAGTGGAGCTATGACCTGCTGGCCGCGCCGGAAAAGACCCTCTTTGCCCGCCTGGCCGTGTTCGCCGGGGGCTGGACGCTCGCCGCCGCCGAAGAGGTCGGCGCGGGGGCGGAACTGGCCGTGCCCGACATCCTCGGCCTGCTCAAGGCGCTGGTGGACAAGTCGCTGGTCGTGGCCGAAGAGCACGACGGCGCGGCCCGCTACCGGATGCTCGAAACGATCCGCGCCTATGGCCTGGAGCAACTGGCCGCCCACGGCGAGGAACGGGCCGTGCGCGGGCGACATGCCACCACCTTCCGCCAGTTTGCCGAGACCGCCGACCGCCAGATGCACGGCCCTGACCAGCCCCGCTGGCTCGACCGGCTGGAACGCGAGCATGATAACCTGCGGGCCGCCCTGGCCTGGGCGGTGGAGAGCGCCGACTACGAGACGGCCCTGCGCTTTGGTCGCGCCCTCACCCTCTTCTGGTTCTTCCACGGGCATTTCAGCGAGGGCCGCCGCTGGCTGGAGGTGGTGCTCGACGCCAACCCGCCCGAACTGGTCCCCTTGCGTCCCTGGGCGTTGAACGGTGCGGGGGTGCTGGCCTGCTTCCAGGGCGATTGGCGCGATGCCGGAGAGCGCTTTGCCGAAGCCATCGAACTGGCGCGGGGCCTGGGCGATCTGGAGAGCGTCGCTTTTTCGCTGACCAGCCTGAGCGGGGCCGCGCTCTACCAGAACGATGTGCCCCGCGCCGTGGCCCTGGCCGAAGAAAGCCTGACGATCTTCCGCCGCTACGAGAACCGCTGGAACATCGGCCTGGCGATCACCAACCTGATCCCCGCCCTGCTCGGCCAGGGCCGCCTGGACGACGCGATGGCGCTGGCCGAAGAACGTCTCGGCCTCTACAGCGACCTGGGCAACCCCTGGGGCATCGCCACCTCCTACACTAATCTCGGCCTGGT
>JBBSAN010000126.1:0-12085 GCA_038252265.1 Chloroflexia bacterium | reverse complement strand
GTCTGTCGCCCCTCCGGGGCCGATGTACCGCAGTGGAGGGGCAACACCAGCGCGGTAAAAGCGCGACGGCGCGGGCAACCGCCCCCGCCGTCAAAATTGCACGCGATCTCGCACCCGGCTCAAGGGGTCGCCGCCAGCCCGTCGCGCAGCCGCGCCCATGTTACTGCTAGCGCCTCCGGCAGCACTTTCGTTTGCCCGACCACCGGCATAAAGTTAGTGTCGCCGTTCCAGCGCGGAACCAGATGGAGATGCACATGATCCGCGATCCCGGCCCCGGCCACGAGGCCCAGGTTCATGCCCACATTATAGCCCTGCGGCGAATAAACCGCCTTCAGCACCCGGACCATCCGCTGCAAAGCCGCCATCAGTTCGGCCAGTTCGTCGGCGGCAAGCAAGGTCACGTCGGCCAGGTGGCGGTAGGGCACGATCATCAGGTGCGCGGGGTTGTAGGGGTAGAGGTTGAGCAGCGCGAAACTATGCCTGCCGCGCCACAGGATCAGGTTGCGGGCGTCGGCCCCCGCCCCTTCCGCCGCCTTATCACAGAAGATGCAGCCGGTCGCCGGGGGTGGAGCCGCCGCGGTCGCCGCCCGTGCGCCTTCCGCCGGGGAGGCCGGGGGGGCGGGCGCGCTACTGTCCCCCGCGATATACGTCATACGCCACGGTGCCCAGAGCGTTTCCATAGGGGTTGTTGGGGGTTGGGGATTGGTAATTTAAAGGCAAGGAGCAGGGGTTAGAGGTTCGGTGCGATCCCCCGACCCCTAACCCCCAACCCCTAACCCCTGTTACTCGCTCATCCGCGGGTCGAGCGCATCACGCAGGCCGTCCCCGAAGAAGGTAAAGGCCAGCGTGAGCAGGGCGATACAGGTCGCCGGGACCCACACCAGGTGCGGGGCGGCGTTGATATTCGAGTAGCCGTCCTGGATCATCGCCCCCCAGGTGGGCCGGGGCGGGCGCACGCCGATGCCGATGTAGCTCAAAACGGCTTCGGTGATGATCTGGCCGGGCACAGCGAACGTGGCCGCCACGATGATCGGGGCCAGGCTATTCGGCAGCAGGTGGCTGAACATGATCCGCCAGGAGGGCGTACCGATGGCGCGGGCCGCCTCGATGAACTCCTTCTCCTTGAGCGACAACACTTGCCCACGCACCAGGCGGGCCATGCCAACCCAGTTGACAATCGACAGCGAGACGAAAATGAGCAGCAGCCCGTCCAACGCGCCGGCGATGGGCGTGCCACGCAAGGCGCTCATCAGAATGATCACGAACAGCAGGTCGGGGAAGGCATAGACCACGTCGGTAACCCGCATCAGGAAGTTATCCACCCGTCCACCAAGATACCCGGCGGTCATACCCACCAACAGGCCCAGGAAGACGATGATCGAGGTGGGGATAAAGCCCACCGCCAGCGAGACCTGCGCGCCGTACATGACGCGGCTCAGCACATCGCGGCCCCCCGCATCGGTGCCCAGCAAGAAGCGGGGATTGCCGCCCGCCTGCCACGCCGGGGGCAGCGTGGTGCCACCGCCGCCGGGATCGGTGGGGCGGCTCATGTAGTCGCTGGGGGGGAAGGGGGCGAGCACCGGAGCCAGGATGGCGATCAGCACGATCAGCAGGATCACGATGACACTGGCAACCGCCATCTTGTTGCGGCGCAACCGCCGCAGGGCATCGCCCCACAGGCTTCGCGCGGGTCGGGTTAGTTCAAAGGCCCCGGCGTCGGGGGCGGTACTGGTAACAGCCATGTGAAGTCTCCTATTGGGGTGCGGGGCGGCAGGGGGGCCGCTCCCTAGCTGCTACTTCGCGACCTTGATCCGCGGGTCGAACAGGCCATAGCTGACGTCGATCAGCAAGTTGCCTACCGCGATCAACAGGGCATAGAACAACGTCGTGCCCATGATCATGGAATAATCCCGTGCCCCGATCGCATTGACGAAGAACCGCCCGATGCCAGGGACCGAAAAGACATTCTCGATAATGAACGAGCCGGTGACTAACCCGGCGGCAATTGGCCCCAGTACGGTCCAGACCGGGATCATGGCGTTCTTCAGCACATGGCTGATGACGACGACCTGCTCGGCCAGACCTTTGGCCCGCGCGGTGCGCACATAGTCCTGCCGGAGCGCCTCCAGCATGGAGGAGCGGATCAGCCGGGCCATATAGGCGGCGGGGGTGACCCCCAACGCGATGGTCGGCAACACCCACGCCCGCCAATCACTCCAGTCGCTGGCGGCCACCGGGAACAGGTTCGCCCCCACGGCGAGGAAGATGATCAGGTAGATGCCCAGCACAAACGAGGGCACCGCAATCCCCACCGTCGCAAAGAAGAGGGCGACGTAATCCACCCAGCTATTTTGCCGCAAGGCGGCGATAATGCCCAGCGGCAAGCCCAGCAGCAGGGCGAAGATCAGCGCTTGCAGCCCCAGCCGGGCGCTGAACGGCAGCCCGTCGCCCAGGCGCTCATTCACCGTCACGCTGGGTCGCTGGTAGGTCGGCCCCAGGTTGCCCTGCACAGCATCGCCCATATAGAGCAGATACTGCTTCCAGACCGGCTCGTCCAGATGGAACTTCGCGTTCAACTGGCGGACGGTAGAGGGGGGTAGCTGGCGCGCCCCCGCCTCGCGATCCCACGGGCCGCCCGGCGCGAGATGCATCAGGCCAAAGGTGATGAGCGAAACGACAAACATGACCGGGATCAGCCAGAGCACCCGGCGGACAATATAACGGATCATAGATGTGCTCCTGCTTCTGGTTAGGAGGGCGGGATCCGCGCCATCCCAGCGGGCACGGATCGACTCGGGGAGCCAGGCTCAACCACAGTCGTATAAAGAACGACGCACGAGCGGGTGAGTTACTTTAGTCTGGGCAAGGAGTGGGCCACATTTAGGAAACGGAGCGGCCCACCGAGCGGATTGCTACGCAGAACCGGCCCCGCCACAAGGGCAGGGCCGGTTCGCGCTTCTTCAACAGGCTAGGACTACGTTAAGACCGGCGCTTACTGTCCTACTGTTATATTCATCAGGTTAGTGATGCCGGGTAGGTCGTGGTCCTGTGGGATGATATGGTCCTTCATGCCCTGTACGTAGGG
The DNA here is from genome assembly GCA_038252265.1 of Chloroflexia bacterium. Classification (GTDB taxonomy): domain Bacteria; phylum Chloroflexota; class Chloroflexia; order QHBQ01; family JAICKM01; genus JBBSAN01. The sequence goes on along the minus strand of JBBSAN010000126.1, from coordinate 9,000 downwards.
CTTGATGAGCCAGGGGGTCGCATCCCAGTAGATGAACACAACCGGGGCTTCCTTGACCAGAATCTCGTGGGCCTGATGGTAGAGGTCCAGGCGTTTGGTCGCGTCGGTCTCGGCATCAGCCTCGGCGGTCAGGCGGTCAAAGTCGGCGTTCTTCCAGCCCACGTGGGTCACCGTCGAGGTGCTCTGGAAGACCAGGCTCAGCCAGTCCTGGGGATCCGGATAGTCCTGGCACCAGCCGAGATAGAAGAGCTGCGGCGTGGTGGCCGGGTCCTTCACCAGCGAGGTGTAAGCCTTCGACTCCACCGGGTCCAACGCAGCGTTGATGCCCAGGTTGGTCTTGAGCTGATTCTGGACCCATTCCATGCGCGCCTTGTTGCGCGGCGTGGAGGAGTAGGTCAGCTTGATTTCCGGCAGGCCCGCGCCGTTCGGATAGCCCGCGTCGGCCAGCCCTTGCTTGGCCTTGCTGGCATCGAACTCGTACATCTTGATGTCAGGCGCGTAGCCGGGGCGGTCGGGCGGGATAAAGCTCAACGCAACCGAGCCGAGGCCCTTGACCACGTTGGTCACATAGTCCTGGCGGTCAAAGGCGTAGGCAAACGCCTGGCGCACCTTGATGTTGTCGAACGGCGGCTTCTGGGTGTTGAAGCCCAGGTAGAAGTTGCAGGACCCGGCCACATCAACCAGTTCCTTGCTCAGCACCGCGTCGCCCTTGGCCGTCGCGTAGTCTTCGGGGGCCACGGCGACGTAGTCCAGTTCGCCCTTCTTGTAGGACTGGAAGGCCACTGCCGAGTCGGTGATGATGTTGGCGCGGAGTTCCTTGATCTTCGGCACGCCCAGGCGATAGTTCTGGTTCGCCACCAGGGTCCAGCCCTGGTCACCCTTGTATTCCTTCATCACGAAGGGGCCGTTGCCAATGTAATACTTGCCGGTGGCATCGGTGGTCCACTGATCGCCGCCCGCTTCTACCAGATCCTGGCGGCTCGGCCAGCCGGTCCACAGGGCGAGGATGTAGGGGAAATAGGCGGCCTTGTCGGTCAGGGTGAATTCGATGTGCGTATCGTCCGTCGCCTTGATGCCGATGTCGGCCATCAGTTGGGTGATCTTGGCGGTGTCGGTCATCGGCGTGTTGTCCAGTTCCGACGAACCCTTGATCACATAAGCGACCGAGCTATACTGCTTGTTCAGGACACGCGGGTCGAACAGGCGCTTCCAGGCATACTCGAAGTTCTTGGCTGTGAGCGGCTTGCCGTCCGAATACTTCAGGCCCTCTTTCACCGTCACGGTGTACTTCAGGCCATCGGCGGACACATCCACCTTTTCGGCGGCGGCGGGGATCACGTTGAGCTTGGCGTCCAGGGTCATCAACCCTTCAAACACCAGCTCGCCGGTCCCGATCTCGTCCACGAAGCTCATCTTCTGCGGATCCAGCTCTGCCGGTTCCGAAGCGAGGCGATAGCGCAGCACCCCAGGGACCGGGGCATTCGCTATATCGCCACCACCCGCAGCGGCGGTCGTGTTGGTCGCGGCGGGGGCTACCGGGGCGGTGGTCGCTGTAGCGTCCGCGCCGCTGGTGCCACCGCTGGGGGCGGTGGTCGCCGTGGCGGGGGCCGCGGGGGCCGTTGTCGCGGTGGCGTCAGGCCCGCAGGCCGTCAGCACCATGCTAGCGATCATGAGCATGGAAACCAGGCTTAACCATAGCTTTGACTTCATCAAAAACTCTCCTCCTCGTGCTGAAATGTGGTAAGTAATCTGTTTCCCTGGCGAGATTAACTATACAGCGCTGTCGGTGCGCCGGGTGGCCGTGCCGGATGCCGCCACGTTCCACAATCGAGCAGACCCTTGCCCAAAGTGACATTTGCCCGTAGACACCCGCCAGGGCCGGTTTACGGTACTTAATGATACCACCTTTTGGGGAAATGTCAAGAATGCAAGGGTGTATCCCGCAAGTGGTTACCTACTATATACAAGGTTCGGGCGGCATCGGTTCAAATTGGGAACTCAGCACGGGTTGTGCCACGGACGTGAAGAAAAGCAGGGATGGCCCGGCCTCCGCCGTGCGCCGGTCCGCGAAGTAGTAGGAGGGAGCACCAGGCACGATTGCGGGGCAAGACCGCCACTGGCGAGCACCGCGCCTCAGTTGGTACCGGACTGCACCTTCGCCCGATCCCGCCCCAGGCGCAGCCGCCAGACCATGAAGATCGCCTCGTAGACAATGCTGCGGTGCATCTTGCTCTTGCCCACGCGGCGGTCCACGAAGATAATCGGCGTTTCGACAATGCGGAAGCCTCGGCGGTAGGCGCGGTAGGTGACTTCGATCTGGAAGGAGTAGCCGTTGCTGTGGATCTGGTCGAGGTCGAGCGCTTCGAGCACCCGGCGGCGGAAGCACTTAAACCCGCTGGTCAGGTCGCGGATCGGCAGGCCGAGGATGACCTGGGCGTAGAAGGAGCCGCCGCGACTGATGATCCGCCGCAGGAGCGACCAGTTGCGCGTGCCGCCGCCGGGCACATAGCGCGAGCCGAGGACCAGGTCGGCCCCGGCATGGATGCAGGCCACGAATTGCGGCAGGTGGCGCGGGTCATGCGAGAAGTCGGCGTCGTGCTCGAACAGCAGGTCGTAGCCGTGGGCCAGGCCCCAGCGGAAGCCTTCCACGTAGGCCGTGCCCAGCCCCAGCTTGCCGCTGCGGTGGAGCACAAAGAAGCGCCCCTCATGCTGGGTCGCCAGCGTATCGGCCAGCGCTCCGGTCCCATCGGGCGAATTATCGTCCACGATCAGGATATGGAACGGTCCCTGGGCATAGATAGCCGTCGTCAGCGCCGCCAGGTTATTACGCTCGTTATAGGTCGGAATGATAATCAGAATACGTTCAGTCATAGTTGGGGGTGGGGGGTTAGGGGTTGGGGTTGGGAGTTGGGAGTTGGAGAAGCATCTGTCAGCCACCAATCCCCAGCCCCCCACCCCTACTCATCGCTCATTGCTTATTGCTCATTGCTGCCGTTTTCGGTCGGAGCCAGAGGTAGAGGGTGTATAGCAGGGTGGGCACGGTGATGACAGCGGCAGCGGTGATCTGGATCGTGCGGAACGTGGCGCGGTTCCACAGCCAGAGGAAGTCCCAGACAAAGTAGTTGCCGATGCCCCCCAGCGTGAACAGGAGCGTGCGCCCGATAATGGCGGTGCTGAAGGTCAGCGGGGCGAGGGCCACCAGCCATTGCAGATACCAGGGCTGGAACCAGAGCGTGGCAAGCAGGAGGGTGACAAAGAGGACTTCGTACATCGCCCGGTAGCCGGTGGTCAGCAGCGTGACCCGATCGGGCACGTCCTGCGCCGCCCAGACGATCCGCAGCGTTTGCACCAGCACCCAGCCCACCGCCAGCCCCGCCGCCGCCGAGCGCACCGTGCCTTCCGCCTGCGCGGTCGCCAGGGCCAGCGAGAGGCCCCGGTTCTGGGCCATGATCTGTTCGGCCAGGAAGTCCGCGACCACCTTGGGGATCGAGGCGGTGAACAGGCTGCCCCGCGCCAGCGCGCCGATGGTGCTGGTGCCGTGCCAGAAGGGCGCGTAGGCGACCACCGCCACCAGGGCGGCCAGTCCCGCGCCGATACTCACCCGCCCCAGCCGCCGCCGGATGGTGAGCAGCCCCGGCCCGGCATCGTACCAGAGCACCGCCAGCAGGGGTAGCAGCAGCAGCCCCGGCACGAACTTGACCAGCGCGGCCCCCATCAGCGCGGCGGGGGCGAACAGCGCCAGGCGGCCCCCCCGCGCCAGCAGGTACATCGCCGCCAGCATCCAGGCGACCATGACCATGTCGTTGTGCCCGTTGCCCGCCGTCTCGAACAGGACCAGCGGGTTCCAGGCGAAGAGGAGCAGGCCCCGCGCCGCCCAGTCGGGGCGCAACCGCCGCAGCGTGCCCCACAGGGCGAGGGCCGCAACGATATACGCGCCGATGACCAGCCCTTTGAACAGGATCAGGTTGGTCCACAGGTCGTCGCCCGCCAGCACGCTCATCGCGGCGGCGGGCACCTCCCAGGCCGGGCCGTAGGGCGACCCGGTGTTGGCCCAACTGCCCACCCAGGGGCGCAGCGGGTCGTTGGGGTAGACATCGGGCGCGGTGAAGAACGGGTTCGCCCCGTAGTGGCCCAGGATGCGCCCGCGGAAGATCTGGTCGAACAGGTCGGCGGCCCCGACCGGGAACATAAACAGCAGCGTGCCGCAGAACAGCAGCGCGAACAGCCCCAGCACCGCCCAGTAGACCCGGCTGGGCCGCGCCGGGGCACGCCGGTAGGCCAGGTAGAGCGCGGCGAACAGCACCACCCAGGTCAACGCCCAGGCGTTGGCACTATCCAGCGTGCTGCCGTTGATCTTCGCCAGGTCGAGGGGATAGGGGGTCAGCGCCTTGTAGTAGGTGCGGAGTTGGTAGGGCTGCACAAACCCCCACCAGATCGCCGCCTCACACACCACCCCGATGACCAGCAACCACAGCGCCGCCCACGGGTCGGCGCGCACCTGGGGCACGGCCTGGGCAGGGGCCATAACGCCCGGTGCATACGGCGCGGGGCGCGTGTTGGTCAGCAGAGACATGCTGCCATAGTACACTAGCGGCAGGAGAGCGTCAAGCGGTAGTGGGCAGGCCGGGAGCCGGTTCCCCATCAAGCGCATTCCAGGCCCAGAGCACGATCCCGACCAGCACGAGGATATACCAGGGCACCAGCGCTACGTACGGGGGTGTCCAGAACTGCGCGACGAAGAAGATGAAGGGTCCCACGCCGAGCGTCCAGCGCAGCGCGTGGAGCCGCCGGGCCGCCGGAAGTGCCGCATAACGGGCCAATGCCGCACCGCTGGCCTGCCACAATAAAAAGCCCGGCAGCAGCGCCACCACCATATCATGCAGGTAAAGATGAGGCTGTACCAGCAAACCCAGCAAGAGGATCACGGCGAATCGCACTTCCCAGGCGACTGCCCTGAACAGGCGATGCGGCCAACTTAGCGCCAGCATCAGGCCCACGGTGAGCACGGTCAGCGCGCCCCATAGCCCCAGCGCGAGCGGTGCCGTATCGGTGCCCAACAGGTGATAGACCAGCGCCCGCCAGTTCTGCATTGCCACGGGTGCCTCGCCAATGTCCACACGAGGATCTTGAATGTAGCGCAACATGGCGGCGTAGCTGGGCACCCAGTTGCCCAGGATGACGAACGACACCAGGAGGATGCTCCCGCTGCCCACCCCGAACACCAGCAGCGCGGACCAATAGCGGCGGGGCAGCAACGCCACCAGCATCCCGATCAGCAATTGCGGCTTGAGCAGACCCAACAGCAGCCAAGGCTCCGGCGCGCCCAACCTGCGCCCGGCGCAACGCGGCCACGGCCAGTACCAGGCCAAGCAAGGTCGGCAGCACGATCTGCCCGTGCAGCAGCACCAGCAGGAGCGGCATAAACGAGGCCATGCTCAAGCCGAGCGCCAGTCGTTCCCCGGTATTACGTGCCGCCGCCCAGACGACCAGCCGCCACAGAGTATACCCCGCGATCCCCACATTCACCAGATCCCACACGATAAAGGCCACGTCATAAGGCAACAGGGCCAACGATACGAACGCAATCGCATCATAGCCAGGGTCGATGAAAGGAAGGGGCACTGGCCGTATATAAGGGGCTATCGCGGCATCCATGGCCTGGCGTTGCACCGCGAGATCATAAAGCTGGGCACCGTGCCCGGCGAGCACGACGCGCGGCCCGACAAAGACGCCGAGGAGGTCATAGTGGTAGGCGTAGTCCAGCACGCTCGAATGGCTGGTGGCGAAGAGGAACCAGCCGCCCCACCACAGGCCGAAGAGCAGCCCGTAGACCACCCAGGCGGCGTACAAAGGCAATCGCCCACGCACGCCTGCGGCCATTCCAGGTGCAGTAGCCAATAAGCGATCCTCCCAACCCGTCGACTCAGCCAACAATCACTTCGGCGGTACTAATAGGGCGATGTGCTAGATCGAATTCTAGCTACGAAAATCGGCATGATCCCAGGCTCTTAGGCCCAATGCCTGCCTGGTTGGTGCCGGGTACGCAAAGAACTAGCACATCGCCCTAATACCCCAACAACTCTTGCAAGTCCTTCGCCGCTTGCTTGCTCAGCGGCACCTGGGTGCGCTCGGCGTCATCGAGGATGAGCAGGAAGCTGTCTTTGGTGAACGGGACGACCTCGCGGATGCGCTGGAGGTTGACGAGGTAGGCGCGGTGGGCCTTGAAGAAGCCGCTGCGGGCCAGGCGCAATTCTAATTCCTGAAGGGTGAGGTTGCTCACCGCCGAGTCGTCCACCGTGTGGACGACGGTCTTGCCATCGCGGCTGGTGGCATAGAGCACGTCGGCGGGATTGTAGAAGACGACCCGGTCGGCCTTGCGCGCAGGGATCTTGAAGGGCTGTACCGGGGGGACGGCATCGGGTTCGGGCGTGGCGGCGGCGACAATACGCCCATTTTGCAGTTCATAAAGCCGGGTCGCGCAGCGCGAGGCCCACAACGGTTCGGTGGTGGTGAGGATCACGGCGGCGGGGGTGGTTTGCGCGACCTCGGTCAGCACGCGACAGAACAGGTCGCGGGTTTCCCGGTCGGCCCGCAACTCCAATTCATCCAGCAAGAGGACCACCGGATGATGAAGCAGCGCCCGCGCCAGGGTGATCCGCCGTTTGAGCGAGGCGGTCAGCTTGTCGGCGCGGGTGCCCGCCTGGTCGGCCAGGTGGAGCCGCGCCAGCCCGGCGTCCACCTCCTGCCGGGTCACGCCGCGCAGCCCGGCGTAGAACAGCAGGTTCTCGCGCACGCTGGCCCGGTCATAGAGCAGGTCGTCGGCCCAGGCGATGCCCATCGTGGCGCGGGCCGCCTGCGGGGTCTGGCCCCCGATGCGGATGGTGCCACCGCTGGGCGCGGTTTCGCCCGCCAGCAGTTGCAGCAGGGTCGTTTTGCCGCTGCCCGCCGGGCCGACTACGGCGGCAATCTCGCCGGGGGCCACGCTCCAGTGCTCAATCGCCAGCACGGTGCGTGTGTCCACGATCTTTTCCAGGTGGTCCACTTCAATCATAGCCGTGGCATTATAACAGATCGCGGATCAGGGAATAGCTGCGCGGCGGAAACCCGGTGCCCTACTCTTCCAGCAGGCGCAGTTCCAGCACCTGATCGCGGCGGAAGGCGGTGAGCCGCAGGTAGAAGTCGGCGGCGCCTAGCAGCGCGTCCACCGGCACCAGGCCGACGATCTCGCTGCCGACAATGGGCACCCCGTGGCGCTCGGCTTCGGCGCGGACCAGTTCAAAGGCGCGGTGAATGGGGGTGCGGGTGTAGTCGAGCAGGTTCATGCTCACCTGGACGATGCCCTGCTCCTGCAAGTCGATCCCCATCGCCTGTACGTTGACCAACCCGCCGCTGCTCTCGCGGATGCCTTTGGCGATAGCACGGGCAACGTCTAAATTCTGCGTGCCCAGGTTGATGTTGAAGGCGATCAGTGGGGGGCGGGCCCCGACGGCAGTGGCTCCGGCGGTGGGATGGAGGCGCGGCGGGCCGTAGTCGGGGCGGCGATCCGGCTCGGTGATTGCCGTCTTGAGGCCCTCGTATTGCCCCTTGCGCACGTCAGGCAGGCGGCGGCGGGCCGGGCTGGTGGCGGCGTTGGCATAGAGGTAGACCGGCACGCCCAACTCGCGGGCGATACGCTCCCCCACGCCCTGGGCCATCCGCACGCACTCGTCCATCGTCACATGGCTGATCGGCACGAACGGCACCACGTCCATCGCCCCGATGCGCGGGTGTCCGCCCCGGTGCTGTTCCATGTTCAGGTGCTGCACCGCGCTCTGGGTGAGGGCAAAGGCGGCATCGGCCACGGCCTGCGGTGGCCCCACGAAGGTGACGACGGTGCGGTTGTGGTCGGCGTTCGGGTCCACGTCGAGCAGACGGATGTCGCGCCGCTCCACCAGCGGGGCGATCACGGCCTGGATCACCTCCGTCCGCCGCCCTTCGCTGAAGTTGGGAATGCATTCGACCAGTGGTTGCATAGGGTCTCCGGGGGTTAGGGGTTGGGGGTTGGTGTGGGTTCTTTCGCTAAAGTGAGCGCAATTTGCTTCACCACTTGCGCCCGCGCTTTGGCCGTGATGACCGCTTTGGGGAGTTGCTCCAGGCTCACTTCGTAACCGGGGAATTGTGTCGGGTCGCGCTGGAGGCTGCCGAGGTAGGCCAGCAGCACCCGCGCATGGTCGGCGGACCAGGCCCAGAGCAGGCTGCCGCGAATGGGCCATTGGAAATAGGCATCGTCAGGCCAGGTCAGCCGGTGCGCGGCCTCCCGCCCGCAGGCCGGGCAGCGGATGGTTCCCTGGCGGCGCGCTTCCAGGTGCCGCTCCTGCGCCACCGGGACCAGGCTCAAGAGTGGCCTGCGGGCGATGGCGCTCTGAAACGCGGCCTGCTGCCCACACTGCGGACAGCGCACCGCCACGACATCCGGCCAGCCCGCATCGAGATAATACTCGTCGCGCCAGGTAGTGCTGGTGCGGATGCCGCGACTCATGCCGCGCCCCCGCCCAGCCGGTTCAGCCCCAGCAGGCCCACGCCGATGCCGAGCGCGCAGACCAGCAGCACCCCGCCCAACCCCAACCAGACCTGCCCGCCGACCGCCCCATAGAAGAGAAGCCAGGCGGCGAAGGCCACGGCGGTGAGGCTGCCGAGCGCAAGGATCAGGGTGAGGGCGAGGCGCGGCACGGCGCGGAACCGGGTCCAGAGGAACCAGCCGAGGCCCAACGCCAGCGGCCCGACGATCCAGATGTCTTCAGGGTGACCGCTGGCCTGAGCGCTGAGCCAGAAGAAGCAGATCATCCCGGCCAGCACCAGCCCGAACCCGGCCAGCAGCGCCGCCCACGGTGCCACCTCGCCCCAGCGCCGCGCCGCCACCATCGCCGCCAATGTCGCCGCGTCCACCTCGGCCAGCGGAGGCCGCCGGACGCGAGTTGGGGGTTGGGGGTTGGGAGTTGGGGGTAGGTCGGTCATCGTGGT
>JBBSAN010000125.1:0-12095 GCA_038252265.1 Chloroflexia bacterium | reverse complement strand
TCGCGCCAGGAGTCTTTGATCAGCAACGCTGCATCAGACCCACTATAAGCCTCGCGCTGACAATTGTGCTTGACAATCATATACAGTGTGTCCTACAATCGTAGCGAGTTAGCTCCAACGAAGCAGTATGCTGAAACTAGACACCGATTGTGCTGGCCTACCGTGTATATAGGTGAGGCCTGTACAGCCTTCTCATGCCAGAGAGCCGTTGCCACGCTATGCCTAAGGATGAGCCTTCTCCAGTAACACCGCCGCCACTACCGGATACTCCGATTTATACCGGTCCAAATCCGAATCGCGCGCCATCCCCGCGCAGAGCAAGCCGCGCAACCAACCAAGAACGTGCCCGCCAGATTGGTCAACGGATTCGCGAGATACGTCTGCAACGTGGACTTTCTCAGCAGGATCTTGTTGATCATCTAGGACACAGTAGCCGCAACTGGCTATCCGCTATTGAGAATGGAAAGCAGCTTATCAGTACGGCCCTTCTTGATGAGGTGGCCCAAGCACTGAATATTTCACCGTCCTACCTACTTCACGGTTCCTCTCCCGGTGACGAAGCAACAACGTCCACTGCGTCTCAGTCCTCCTGAATTGACGACGGTAATCCGTCGCTTGCATTCAGAACAAATGTCTGTTATACTAATGGGGGTACTTATCTAAATACCCCCTATCTAGCTAAATTCCAAGCTGGCTCCAGAACTGGTAAAGCTTTATGATTGATACTGCGAGCGAGACACTCGATCGGGAGGTCAGGCAGTTGGTGCAGATGACTTATCAAAGTCTGCGCACCAGCGCCTCGCAACATGGTATCACTCTACCAGCCGGGCCGCCGGACGATGCGTACATTGATAGCCCGCTTGCCCAACATGTTCGCTATCTGGCGCAGAACCCGTCTGACCCAGCTCCGACCTTGCGGAACATCGCTGCACTACTACATGGCTATCCGCCGGTTCCTAGCCCCTACCCCATTCCTGATTGGTTTTGGGATCAGATGCCAACCCTGGCCGACACATTGGTAGCACAGTCAAACTTGTGGGTCCCGCTCGCTACTGCCGCGAGAAGTGTGCGCCGCAGCAGCCCTGTATTGGTAGACGCTTGCCGGGCCGGTATTCTATTGAGCTTATCAGCCGGAAGGTCTATGAGCAAAAGGCGGTACGTCTGGAAGCCCGATCTACTGGCGCAGTATCCCGTTCCTGATCTAAGCTAGGCACAGCCCTGGAATGTATGCTCTCGGCATTTACTGGAGGAGTGCACTGATGACAACCCCGGCTCCCCTACCCCACGCCGCCCCTCACGGTGCCCGCAAAGTGGTGAGCGCCAATCAAAAAGGGGGCAGCGGCAAGACGACCACCCTCGCCAATATCGGGAAGTGGTTTTCCCTCCAAGGCTACCGGGTGCTGTTCATTGATGGCGACCCTAACGCCACCCTCAGCCGCAACTTCCTGGATGAGGACGTGAATGCCCGCCAATTCACCATTGCCGAGCTAATTGGCATGGGGCTGGAAACGCCACCTCCCGGACCGGATCTTAATTTCGATCTCGACATTGAAAGTGATCCAGAACCCCTCCCGACACAGGACGCCATTGTCGCTATCGAGCCGAACCTGCACCTACTGCCATCCAATAAGCGATTGGCTCCTTATGATGTCACGATCTCGCAGACCGGCGGGCAGAGCATCCTCCGGGAAATCCTTGCCCCGGTGCAGGACAACTACGACCTCATTTTTATCGACACGGTACCGTTCCTATCCACCTTGCAGATCATCGGGCTACGGGCTGCCGATGAGGTGCTCATTCCGATCACGCCGACCCATTTTGATACCTGGGGTCTGAGCGAACTGGTCGGTTCCATTCGCCAGGTGAAGAAAGATAATCGGGCGCTACTCCTACGCGGGATGGTGCTTAATCGAGTCCAGGCGCGCACCTCGCTGTACCAGGAGATTGTTGGTACGCTGCAACGCACCCCCATTCCTATTTTGGGCAGCATCCGTCAGGCCACCAGCATTGCGCGAGCGCCGGGTCTACGCCAGACCATTTTTGAATATGACCCCAACAGCTCCGCCGCCGAAGATTATCGCCAGCTCGGTCGGACCCTGATCGAGCGCTGGGCGGCTCCGGCAGCGCCCCAGGCGCGGGAGGTCAGCCATGCCCGCTAAAGGTCGCGGTCCGCAGCCGGCGCGCCAGTTCGATCCGCTAGGTCAAATGAATGACGATCTAGATAACATCTATGGAACCCGGAATCCGCCGGGGGTCTTTGACAGCGGCGAGATCAAGCAAGTCGAGACCCATCGCCTGGAACCCAACCCGTTTCAGCCGCGCAAATCTTTTAACCAGGCGAGCCTGGAGCGCTTAGGGCACTCACTCAAGCAAGAGGGATTTATTCAGCCCATCCGCGCCACCACGCGGCCAGGAAACCGGATTGTCATCGCCACCGGCGAACGGCGCTGGCGCGCCGCCCAGCTCGCCGGATTAACCACGGTGCCGTGCATCCTGGAGGATCTGACCGACGCGCAACTCCAGGGCTATGCACTCGATGAGAACATCTTGCGGGAGGATTTGCATCCGGTTGACGAAGCTTACGCCATCAAAGCTTATATGGAGAAGCACGGCCTCGACGCCCACGCCATGGCTCAGGAGCGGGGGTATGACCATACGACGGTCCTTAACCGCCTGTTGCTGATCCAGTATGATGCTATTGTCGAGGCAGTGGTAAACGAGCGACTAACGCCGACTCATGGTACCAACCTCGCCCGCTACCTGAAGCGTTGCCTCAATATTGATAAGGCGTTGCACGACCGTATCCTGGCCTCCATTGCCGATGGGCAGGATGTTGACCCCGCTGACATGGATCGGCTTATTAGTCTCACCGTCACGCGCAAAGGCCCACGCACTACCCCCGATGAGGGCATCAACCAGGCTGCGGAAACCCTGCCGCCAACGCATGAAACGGCAGGAGCAACTCAGACCCCTGGCAATACGCCGACCCATACCCCCGCACAAGTTACTGCGCCTACGGCCCATGCCGGACGTCAGCCGGAGACAGAGCGTAGTGACGGGACGGCGCTAGGCAGCACAAGGACGGCAGCGAGTTCCCCCCCATTACCGGAAGGCTCACAGCAAGGACGTAGGGCTGCCACCCAGGAACCAACTGCAATCATCGGCCAGCTCCAGGATCAGGTCCAGAGCATCACCGGGCTACTCCGCGATTCGCAATTCGCCGACTGGCTTGGTAGCCTTACCCCTGATCAGCTACTAGAGACGGAGACCAGCCTGATAGCCCTCGAAGAGAGCTTACATACCGCGCGCGGCCAACTCAAAGCAGCACGCAAGAAGCAGAATCAGGCCCCCTCTCAGCGCTCCACAACGTAGCATTCCGCGCCGCACAGGATCCCTAAGTTTGTAGTTTGACCAATTAGTCAGAGTCATAAGTTCACAGCTATATAGTATCTTCCTAAGTACGTATCTATCTAATTACTCCTAATCGAGCAAGGGAGTCCTCAAAATGGATGCACTGAATCCAATCCCCACAACCAATACCTGGCCGCTCAGCGATAGTGACATTCTCCACCTCCTCCAATGCTCCGCTGGTGGTATCCCGCCAGCACTTGATACGCCGCCAGTCCCTCCCGCCCCACTGAGCATGGGGCTATCAACGCCTGGCACCCCAGCGGCATCGCATGGTGTGCCCATTCCTCATCTTTTGCGGGCGCTGCGCCGCCTCAGCGTCCTGGGGTTAGGTATTGGCGTGGTGCTGCTCCTCGGCTTGAGCCTGGGGAAATCGAGCCTTTCTCATGGCACAGTACAGCCGACGCCATACAGTCAGGCCGGCGATATGAACACGCTGGGCGCGGCACTCGCCATAGCCACCTCTCCTCCCCCACCCGCTCCATCCTCGACACCAGATTTTGTAGCCAATGCCCCTGCTGTTGAGCCAAACCATCCGGCCACTGCACCGCTGGCAATCTCACCTACGGCTAATGCGCTCGATACCCAACCCGAAAACATAGAAGAGGGCTGGACGAGTTACACAGTCCAGATCAATGATACGCTGGCCGCTATCGCCGAGCGGTTTGGCCGCACAGTGGATGATCTGCTTGCGGCTAACGATATCTTCGACGCTAATCGGATTTTCGCCGGGCAAAATCTCCGCATTCCGCCGGCTGGATGGGCACAGGTTAACCCTGCGCCAACAGCCGTCACAGCCGCCGTTCCTCCTCCGCAACAACCCGCGGGTCAGCCACCGCCTGCGCTGGCCCAAGCCCCAGTTCAATCTTCCGCGCAAGATCAACCCCTGCCGCAGGCCACCAGCACGCCACCTGCTCCTAGCCCGACCCAGGTGCCGGTCGCTACTGTTGCACCGACCACAGCCCCACCGTCAACCTCAACTCCGGCTCCACCCCAAGCAGCATCCGCCGGTTGTCTTTATCAACTGAGTCCGAGCCGTGGGGTATTTGGCGTGATTGACCTTTGCGCTACCCCGTTGCCGCTGCCGCCCGGCCAGCCGACACCAACCGAACGTCCGGCCCGCGCTACCTGGACCACCTATACGGTCGCCGTCGGCGATACCTATTTTTCTATTGCCGCCCGGTTTAACGTCACCCAGGCCGCGATTGCCGCAGCTAACAACTTACCTACCCGCGACCTCGGTAGTCCGGTCATTGACCGGGGCGTAATTTACGTCGGGCAAGTTTTGCGAATTCCTCCAACCAATTGGATGCCCTGAACTAGCTCCTATTCCGCCGGGAGGTGTTGATATGACAAACCTAAGTACCTGGATCGCATATTGGTTCCGCCGAATGGCCCTGCACCGAGAAGATATGACGCACCATAATCCACCGATAGGGCTGCCTCCCAGCAGCCTGGAAATTCCTCTTTCTGCAAACAGTAGCATCACGGGCACACCTTACCAGATTCAGATCCTGGCGCAGAAGCTTCAGCAATATGCACTGCTCAGGCAGGTCGGTGAGCCGGTACAGGTGCGCCTATGGAATGATGAAACCCTGGTGGGTACACCCATGAACCTGGCCGCCCTTGGAACCAGCCTGGCTAACACCCTCAATCGCCTGGTCCTTGCACCGACAAACACCGCCCAACCGGAGGAGGCGGTCCAGCGTGGCATATTCCACCCACCAGAAGCGCACACAGGTTCCTTTTTGAACAGGCCCGCCATCTCATCATCGTACCCGTCGAACCCGTACATCCCCTTACCGCAGCAACGCGACACCCGCACCCAGCCGTTGAGCGCACGCGCCACCACTGGCGGTCTCCAACTACCACAGGCGGGTGAGGCTAATCCCCTCAGCCCCCATAGCCAGCATGTCAGCCTGGGGCTGCATTACTATTACGCGCAGATTTGTGTGGCCGACCTGCAAGCCTCCTGGGGCTGGCGTCCGATCTTCCCCTCGGCGCCGGGCTATCGCATGGCGGCGGAACACATCATTGTTGCTGCCGTCAAGATAGCCGTCGCCTACAAGGTGCTGCTGACGCACGATCAAATCCTGGCCTTACGCTGGGCCAAGAACAAGCAGTTCACCTGCTTTCTGCCTGCCGCCTGCCTAAATGCCTGGAGCCTGCTGTTGCAACAGCATATTCACCAGATCCAGGCGCGTCCGTACACGCCGCCAACCGGCACTCTCAACACCGGTTCCTTACCGGGCAACTATCCAAATCCTTAACCGGGTAATCCGTTGCATTCCACACGAAGGAGGACTACACGCTATGGCTGCCGCTAATCCGCGCAACCGCACGACCCCTGGAGCAGGAAATACAAATCCAGCACCGGCTCCGACTGATGCGAGCAATCCCCCGCCCGCAGGACCCGGGGTGCCGCCAGCCAATGATGGAACAAACCCGACGATAGTCTATGTGGCCTATATGCCCGAGGGATCGAGTCTGCCATTCCCGCAATTGCCCGGCTATCCCTCGCAAGTGGGTTCTCCGGTTCCTAGGCCAGCATCTGGTCCGGCCAATGCCATACCTAATGTGCCACAAGCTGCACCCGCATCCATTATGGGAAGCTCTGCCGGAGCCACTGGACGGCTGCACGGCATGGCCCAGATCCTGGGAAGGCTGCTCACCAATCCCGACGGCGATCCTGCCGCGCCGAGCGGCTTAACTGCCCCGCTGGCCGAACTACTCCGGCGGCGCGGCCAGCAGCATGTCGCCCGCATGCCGGCAGCGATCAACACTGGCTCACTCCGCATCCCTGCGTTCCGGCAATTCTGGATCGCCTACGGGGTGGCTGCGCTGATCATCCTGTTCCTGCTCTTCCAGGCCACCAGTGTTCTCAGCGTGATTATGGACGACCGGCTGACCACCTTGCAGTACGGCGATCCCCGGACCACACACCTGGCCGAACACTTCGGTCTCCCCGACGAAAGTCCGGCCAACAAGACAATCGTGACGGCGCAGAACGATGGCGGTGTGGGGCACATCTTTGTGCTGCCAGGCGGCAAGATCGGCAAAGCGTTCGTCATCGAGACTCCCTATACCGGCAATGACCCGCTGGGTCGGCTGCCCTTGCATATGGAAGCGCTGGACCTCAACAACGATGGCCGGCTGGATCTCTTTATCACGATGGGCAACACCAGCGTGTACTTCCCTTATATCCAGGATGCCGAAAAAGGCGGCTTCCGCCTGCCGACGGAAGAGGAAAGCCCGAAGCTGATCTTACCTGGCGGAGGTTCCCGATGAACGCTCGGCGGCGATCAAGCTATTCGCCAGGCCCGTTCCAACAGGGATTCGCGCTCGGCAGCCTGTTCCTCGTCATGATGGTTGTTGTCGTCTGGGTCTACCCCTCTGCCAGGCCGGATGCAGGCAGTACGGCGGCGGCGGACCCGCAGGCGTCCACCTTTAGCGGCTGGATCTGGAACTTAATCACCGGCAGCCCTGCGGCGACAACACATGCAACCTGGCGGCGGACGACATCGGTAGCCATCCGCTACTTCACAGCAGCTCCTCAGCCACCACCTCCGGACAATCCGGCACCACCGGCACCAACCGCCCCGGCGGTCCCGCCACCGCAAGATCGACCAGCGGTTGCGGCACCGAGTCCGGACTATCGAGTGGACCGCCCGTCCAGCATTTCTGCGGCGACAATTGACCGGGTGCTGGAGGAGTTCGGCTCACCCGCCGCCGGCCAAGGCGCAGTGTTTTACGATCTCGGCGTGCGCTATGGCATCGATCCCGCATTTTGTGTGGCCTTCTTCATTCACGAAAGCCACGCAGGCACGCGCGGCGTCGCCCGTTTCACCCAATCGGTCGGCAACATCCGCTGCACCCCCGGCTACCGCTGTTATGAGGGCTACCGCGCCTACGACACCTGGGAAAGCAGCGCGGAGGATTGGTATAAGCTTATTACCGAGTTGTACATCAGCGCGTGGGGCAAACGAACCGTGGCCGAGATCCTCCCGACCTACGCTCCCGCCGGCGACAACAACGACCCGGCGAGTTACATTGCCAGTGTCACCGGGATGGTCGATTCGTGGTGGCAACAGCGGTAACTTGCCCTAAAAGGCACTCATTGGATATAACCGCCCTCGACAATTCGCGCGGGTAGTGGTATACACATGAGGGCGAATTTCGTGCTGTAGATCCAAACGCCAGGAGGAGCCACTAAAGTTGAAGAGTAAAAGTGGAGCGGCTACCGACCGGCGGACGTGCCTGGCTTAAGGGGAACTGATGATCGCAGTTACTCATGATGAGTAACTGCGAAAATGACCAATGGGCATAGTTACTCATGATGAGTAACTGCGGAGTGGGAGGATGCAGATGGATGAAGAAACCGGCGTAGAGAACAAGGAACAAGCGATCATACCCGCACATCAGCAGACCGTTGATTTCTATGGGGATCCAATCCCCGTAGCGCAGACGCCGGACGGTGAATTCTATGTCCCGTTGAATCCTCTCACCACTTTCTTAGGACTCAGCTTCGGCGGGCAACGCAGCCGGGTACTCCGGGATCCGGTCCTGTCGGCCCGCACACGCATGGTGACGATGGCCCGCTCTGATGGACGACAACGAGCCATGCTCTGCTTACCGCTTGATCTGCTACCGGGCTGGTTATTCGGCATTGAGACCAGCCGTGTGCGCGCTGATCTGGTCGAGAAGTTGACCCGCTACCGGGCCGAGTGTTTCCGGGTCCTCTGGAACGCCTTCAAGCAGGATGTCATGCCCCCTCCCCCTTCGGGGACTGGTTTATCGGGTGCCCAACTCGCGCTGGAGATCGCCACGGCCATTCAGCACCTGGCCCAACAGCAAGTGGAAATGGAAACGCAATTAGGCCAGGTTGCGGGCAAACAGGAGGTCATCGCTGACTATTTGCGCGGCTATATCAGGGACCAGCAGCAGTGGCGCCAGCAGACTGAATCCCGCCTGGGCGGGCTGGAGATGCGCCTGGATCCCGCTAATGTTGTCACGGAGGAGCAGGCTGCCGAAATCGCACTAGCCGTGAAGAACGTGGGTAAGGTGTTAGAGACTCAGGGTGAGCGCGCTGGTTACTCTAGAGTCTACTCCGAGATGTACCGCCGATACCGCATCTCCTCCTACAAGAACCTCCCACGCGCCCGGTATGAGGAGGTCTTGACGTGGTTGCATGAGTGGTTTGAAGAATTGGACCAGGCAAAAGGTGAACAAGCCTGATCTCTACCAAGCGCAAGTGGCGGCAGTTATGGTACAATAGGAGTAGCCGACCCCGGAGACACCTAATGCCCGCCCGCCCCATCGACGGCGACACGAAACGTGAGTTGGTCCGCCTGCTGGTGGATACATTCCCCACGCCCGCCGACCTGAACAGCCTGACCCAATTCTCTCTCGATACGCGCCTGAGTGATATTACCAACGCGAGCACCGGCACGCCGGATCTGGCGCTGGCCGTAGTCAACTGGTGTGAGGCGCAGGGGGGCGACACCCTGCCTCGTCTGGTGCGCATTGCCTGCGACGAACGTCCCCAACACGCCGACCTACACACCCTGGCCGCCCGCCTGGGCTTCCTCACGGTAGCCAACTCTCTGGCTGCAACCCTAGGTCCCCAACCCTCGGCGATGCCGAGGAGCGTCGGGCAGCAGCAGCAACTCTTCCGTAACATCCGCGCCCTGGACAACACCTATTGGGAGCGCTTGCTCGGCGCGGTGGGTGTGGACAAGGCCACACTGCCCGGCGCGTCCCGCGACCGTCAGACTCTCGCACTGATTAGCCAGATAGAGCGGGAGGCAGGTCTGTGGTTCTTGGAAGAGATGGTGCGCGAGCAGGCGGCGGACCAAGCTGCATCGAAAGAAGCGGCCCGGCAAGCGCAGATTGCCGAACTACTCCGCCAACTCTCTGCTGCTGAGGCCGCCGAGAAGTTGGACCAGGCAATTGATCTAGGTGAGGGTATTCTGATGCTGGACCCGCAGCACGCTGAGGCTCGTCAGCGCACTGCGGTCGCGTACAAGCGCCGTGGTGTGCATAGCGTGCAGCACGCCAGGTACGACACGGATGGGCGCCAAGCGACAGATCTGGCGGTAGCCGACTTCACGCGGGCCATTGAACTAGACTTCCGCAGCGCCGATTTCTACTGGGAGCGGGGCAAGAGTTACACATTGAGCGAGAACTATGATCAGGCGATTGCGGACTACACTCAGGCTATTGAGCTGGACCCCAACCGCGCTGACTTCTACCTGGATCGGGGCTGGTCTTATGACATTAAGCAGGATTATGACCGGGCAATTGCCGAAAAGACGCAAGCTATAGAATTAGAGCCCAAACGCGCTGATTTATACCGAGCACGGGGCGTGAGTTACCTCAACAAGAGCGACCACAACCGAGCGATAGCCGACTTCACACGGGCCATCGAGTTGGCGCACGGCGAGGCTGATTATTACTCTGATCGGGCTGATACATATGTGGATCAAGGAGACTACGATCGGGCAATAGCCGATTACACACAGGCTATAGAGGCGGCACCCCTACAGAGCAGCATTAGGAATATGCTCAGCCACGATTGGCTTGTAACAATGGAGATCGGGAAGATCTGGTTGGCGCGCCAGGAGAGCAAGTATTATAACAGACGGGGGACGGCTTACCTGCGCAAAGGCGATAGAGAAGCTGCGCGGCGCGACTTCCAGCGGGTGGTCGAGCTGGGAGGAGAGGATGCTAAGATCGCCCAGTACCAGCTGGAAGCTCTATGATGCAGTAAAGAGCTTATTTGAATCAATACCTTCGCCAATTGCCAGGCATGACCGGGAGTGAACGTAAAAGTGAGCACAAGAAATTAAATATGATCCCGCTGCGGCGGCACCATATTTAATTTCAGGCACCAAGCGTGCCCGGCGCGTGGTAGGAGGCAGCGGAGACCGTGTGCTATCCAGGGCCAGCAACCCGGTGAGCATCCCACCCCCAGCAGACATACGAGAAGCAACAACATTCCACATGCGATCGGCGGGCGACGTGTCATTGATGATGGCCTCCTCCTCTATGATGGCCTGAGTATACCGTCAGGAGACGGCCCGATGCCAACCCATCCGCATACCGTCCCTTACGCACCCTGGCGGTGCCCTATACCCTATTCTACACGACCACCCATGGATCACCCCATGCTCACCAGAATCCCGGCAGCCCTCACCGCTGCGCTAGCGCAGCGCAGCCTAAATGAACACCGACATAATCAAGTGACCCAGCTATTATCCGACTCCGCGAGACTATCATTATCGCTGCAATTATGTTATTATATTTTACGTTAAAACAGCCCTTTCCGTGGCTTAACTGGAGATAAAAGTTTCGTGCATGAGTCTGCCGAATGATGTCATTGTATATCATCTACCCTGTTCTACGGAGGAGTTCTTGATGTCGGCACCGTTTACTCGCACGCTTCAGGTGCGGCTCCATGATCTCGATGCCTGGGAGGATCTACGGCCCAGTACACTGCTGCGCTACATGGAACAGGCTGCTACTGATCTGTCCATCGCCAGTGACTTCGATCCGGCCTGGTACGCCAAGCAAGGCACAGCCTGGGTCATGCGGAACATCCGCATGCAACGGCTGGGGCAGGCGGCTTATGGGGACGAGCTGACAGTGAGTACCTGGGTGAGCAACAGCCAGCGTATCCGCATCTGGAGCGAGTACGAGGTCCGCCATACGAGCGGCGCGCCGGTCGCTGTGGGGCGGGCGGAATGGATATACATTGACCGCCAGCGCCGGATGCCGCGCCCGATTGATCCGGCCATTCTGGCAGCCTGGTCGGCGCAAGAGCCGTCCCCATTGTGGCAGGATGTACCAGCTCTTCCGGCAGAGGATCAGCAAGAGCCGCATACGATGTCCCATCCGGTCTATGACTACGACGCCGATGTGATGGGCCACACGAACAACACCGTTTATGCCGACTGGTTAGGAGCGGCTGCGGGAGAGGCGCTGCGGACCTGGGGATACCCCGTAACCCGGCCTGATCCTGGCGTACCGCAGCTTCGTCTGGCTCTCCAGTTCCTGGAGATGCAATTTCTCGGTCCAGCGCGGCCAGGGGAGACGGTCACAATCACCACCCGGTTGGCAGGGCAGGACACCACCCGTTGCGTTCGCCTGGCGCAAGAAGTCCAGG
The DNA here is from genome assembly GCA_038252265.1 of Chloroflexia bacterium. Lineage (GTDB taxonomy): Bacteria > Chloroflexota > Chloroflexia > QHBQ01 > JAICKM01 > JBBSAN01. Next base: position 523 of record JBBSAN010000125.1, on the reverse strand, counting down.
GAGCAACTCCCGGTGCCCTGGTACGAGCTGAGACAGTGTATGCGCTTGTCGCTGACGAACCACCCCTGTGAAGGAACACAGGCTCGCTCATGAGGAGTACCACCATGATCAATCAATCCTCTCCACCGCCGCTACGCATCGTGACTCGGATTGAGCGTCCGCCGATGCCCGACGAAGAAAAGTTCATCGTGTTCCCCCTCAGTGTAGTCCTGGCGTCGTTCGAAGCCTACCTGACGCCAGCCATTCGCGCCCAGCTTGAGCAGGAGTTTGCCCCAGCTCTGGCGCAGCAGCAGTATCCGGTGCTGGTCGGTAACCGCCTGATTGATCGGGTATGTGAGCTATGTCTGGCCGATAAACCTCTGGAGGAAGCCCGCCAGATCCTGGGGCGTGCCTATATCAGTCACTATCGGAAAACCCTGATCGCGAATATACTGACCGTGCCTGACCCTTTGTTGCATCTGGAACAGATCCTGGAGGGGTTGCCGCATCAGTATGCCGTGGCAACGAACTTCGGCACGTACTG